>JALVDI010000472.1 GCA_027009115.1 Polyangiaceae bacterium
CTCCTCGTCGTCGGCGAACCAGTCCGCCGGGTTCTCGAACTGTTCGAAGTCCGCGCCGCTCAACGGCTGCGAGCCCCCGAGCACTTCGGGACTCAGCGGCTGAGAGCCCTCGGCGTCGGGAGTCGGCGCGCCCTCCGAGAGGTCGTCGAGGGAGGTGAAGCGCAGCAGCTCCTCCTGGATGAGCTGGTCGATGATCGACTGTTGTTTGGAGCTCGGCGTTGCGGTCTTGTCGGCGAGGGTCGCTTTCACCAGCCGCGCGATGTCGTAGCTGGTGACCTTCATGCGCTTGTCGAAGAGGTAGCCGGCCAGCGCATCGCCGAACTCGGCCGCGGACTGGTAGCGATCGCGCGGGTCCCGGGCGAGAGCCTTACCGAGGAGCGCTTCGAACTCCGGGTCCACCTCGTCGTTGAGCTGGCTCAAGCTCGGAACCTGCGCCTGCTGCACGAGCTTGACGGTCTGGTAGTCGGTCTCGCCCAGGAACAGGCGGCGCCCGGCGAGCATCTCCCACAGGACGATCCCCAGCGCGAAGAGGTCGGCCCGATGATCGACCGGCTCCCCCATCGCCGCCTCCGGCGCGAGGTAGCTGAACTTGCCCTTCACGACGCCGGGGTCGGTCTTCTCGAGCTGCGTGGTGGCCTTCGCCAGCCCGAAGTCCGTCATCTTCACCTCGCCGCGCTTGGAGATGAGGATGTTCGGCGGCGAGACGTCCCGGTGGACGAGGTGCAGCGGCTGGCCTTCGTCGTCGACGAGCTCGTGGGCGTAGCTCAGCCCCCGGAGCGCCTCCATGCATATATAGGCCGCCTCTTTGAACGGGACGGTGCGTCCCTGGTGACGCAGCACCTCGATGATCTTCTTGAGGTTGCAGCCGTCGACGTACTCCATGACGATGAAGAACGTCCCGTCGGCGGCGCCGATATCGAAGACCGACACGATGTTGGCGTGGCTGAGCCGAGCCCCGAGCCGCGCCTCGTCGAGGAACATGCCGATGAAGTTCTTGTTCTGCGCCAGGTGTGGCAGAACGCGCTTGATGGCGACGCGTTTGCGGAACCCCTGCACGCTCAGCGCCTCGCCGATGAACACCTCGGCCATACCGCCTGCTTCCAGGCGCTCGGTGACGCGGTATCGCTGTTCGACCATGGGGGGCGGCGGGCCGGAGAAGAAGCGGGGCGCACAAGCGCGACCCGTAGGGGCACCTAAGTCCTCGGCGCGATTGTGGTTCCGGCGAGGACAGAGCGTCAAGCCGACATGCGTGTGGGGCGTCGACACACCATTGACACCGGCAGGTCCCGGCGGTTTCCTGCGCCTGTGGAGCCGCGGCCCGTACGCATCGCCCCTTCGATCCTCTCGGCGGACTTCGGACGTCTGGCCGAAGAGGTTCGCTCCGTCGAAGCGGCGGGCGCCGATTGGGTCCACGTCGACGTGATGGACGGCTGCTTCGTGCCCAACCTCACCATCGGGCCGCCGGTGGTCCGGGCGATCGCCGCGGCAGCGAGCGGCACCGTCGACGTCCACCTGATGATCGTCGAGCCCGAGCGCTACCTCGCCGAGTTCGCCGAAGCCGGCGCCGACGTGATCACCGTTCACGTCGAGGCGACGCGCCACCTTCAGCGGACCCTGCAGCAGATCCGCGACCTCGGGAAGAAGGCAGGGGTCTCCCTCAACCCCCACACGCCCGAAACGGTCCTCGAGTACGTCTGGCCTTACGTGGACCTCGTGCTCGTGATGAGCGTGAACCCAGGTTTCGGAGGCCAGCGCTTCCTTCCGGAGGTGCTGCCAAAGCTGGAGCGGCTGCGAGCGACGATCGATGGGAGGGGGGGCGGCGTCGACCTCGAGGTGGACGGAGGCATCAAGCCCGGGACCGCGGCGCAGGCCGCCCGCGCGGGCGCCGACGTGATGGTCGCCGGCAGCGCGGTCTTCGGCGCCAGGGACTACGCGGCGGCGATCGCCGCGATTCGCCAGGATGCATCCGTCGGGGTGCGGGAGCGGGGGAGCTCGGGAGCGGCTGGGTGAGCAACGACAACAAGGGCCTGACGACCATCTTCGTCGACAAGAAGGCGACCAAGCGCCGGCTCCGTCGCGCCAAGCTGCTGGTGGTCGACGGACCCGACAAGGGCAGGGAGCTCGTGATCGAGCGGGAGCGCGTGACCATCGGCCGCAGCGTGATCTGCGACCTCGTGCTCGCCGACAAGGCGGTGAGCGGGACCCACTGCGAGGTCATCGCCACCGAACGCGGCTTCTTGCTCCGCGACCTCGAATCGACGAACGGCACGCGCATTGGAGAGCTGAAAGTCCGCGAGGTGTGGATCAACCCCGGCAACGTGTTCTCCGTCGGGCAGACGAAGATTCAGTTCGAGCCCCAAAAGGGCGAGGTCGAGATCGAGCTGTCGAAGGCGGACCGCTTTTACGACCTCGTTGGGAAGAGCGTGCGGATGCGCGAGATTTTCGCGGTCCTCGAGAAGGTCGCGGCGGCGGACCTGACGGTCCTGATCCGTGGCGAGACGGGCACAGGCAAGGAGCTCGTGGCGCGGGCCATCCACCAGGCGTCGCCACGGGCCAAGCAGCCTTTGGTGGTGCAGGACTGCTCGGCGATCCCCAAGGATCTCATCGAGAGCACCCTCTTCGGCCACGAGCGCGGCGCCTTCACCGGCGCGACGGACCGGCACAAGGGGAGCTTCGAGCAAGCGGAAGGCGGCACGATCTTCCTCGATGAGATCGGCGAGCTCGACCTCGCGCTCCAACCGAAGCTGCTGCGTGTGTTGGAGAACCGCGAGGTCAAGCGCGTGGGGGGCGACAAGGTCATCCCGGTCAACTGCCGCGTCGTGGCAGCGACGAACCGCGATCTGCGGCAGATGGTCAACGAGGGCACGTTCCGCGAGGACCTGTACTACCGGCTGAGCGTGGTCCAAGTGGAGTTGCCGCCGCTGCGTGAGCGCCCCGAGGACGTGCCTTTGCTCGTCGAGCAGTTCCTCCAGGAGTTCGCGCGCCGCTGTTTCCCCGGCCAGGCGGACAAGGTCTTCAGCGTCACCTCCGATGCGATGGCGCGCCTGAAGGGCTACCCTTGGCCAGGCAACGTGCGCGAGCTGAAGAACACCATTGAGCGCGCCGCGTCCCTCGCCGATGGGCTGGAGTTGGGCGTGCGGGATCTGCTGCCGGCCTCGCAAAAGACACCCCCGCAGCCCTTGCCGGGGGGCACCGCGGAGCGGTTCGTGGAGGACGAGGTGCCGTTCAAGGAGGCGAAGCAGAAGGTGCTCGACACCTTCGAGGCGATCTACCTCAAGACGCTGCTCGACAAACATGGTGGCAACATCACCCGCAGCGCCCAGGCAGCAGGGCTGACGCGCTACCACCTGCGCGAGCTCGCCAAGCGCTACGGCATTCGAGGCTCCGGCGAGAGCTGACGATGCGTCTTCCGTCCAACGCTCGCGTCCGTCCAAGGATCGCACTCGCGCCAGAGGCGTAGCACGGCCTCATGGACGCCCTCGATCATCGTGGACGACGGACGCCGCCGCCGGCTCGCCTGCTCCTCGTGGGGGCCGGGGCGGTGGGCACCGTGTACGGCTACCACCTCGCGCGGGGAGGGGCCCAGGTGGCCTACCTGGTCCGGCCGCCGCGGGTGGAGTCGACGCAGGCCGGGCTCGTGCTCTACGAGATGCGCGGGAAGCGGCGGCGGCTTCGACGCTTTTTCCGGCCCGCCGCCGTCCACGGCTCCGTCGCCGAAGCGGCGGCCGCAGGGTACGACCAGCTCTGGCTCTGCCTGAGCACCGCCGCGCTCGACAAGGCGCTGGCCGCCGACCTCCCCGAGCTGCTGGGATCCCACGCCGGCGTCGTCGTGACTCTTCAGCCAGGCCTGCACGTACCCGAGCGGCTCGGCGCCTACGTGAGCGCCGACCGCCTCGTCGACGGAGGCATCAGCATGGTGGCGTACCAGGCGCCCCTCGTCGCCGGTGAGGTGCCCGAGCCAGGGATCGCCTACGACTTGCCCTTCCCCTCGCCGTTCAGCGGGCGCAGCGCCGCAAGCGTGGTATCGCTCCTGAAGGCCGGCGGCTGTCCAGCGGCCGTGCGCCCAAACACCCGGGCGATGATGGCCTACGGCACCGCAACGCTGAACCCACTCATCGCAGCCCTCGAAGGGGCGGGATGGAAGCTTGCGGCGCTCCGGAGCGGCCGGTGGGCCGAGCTTGCCGCCGCGGCCTGTGCGCAGGCCCGTGCGATCACCGAGGCGCAGGTGGGTGTCGCGCCGCCGGCGGGGCTCCGGCTCGTTCGCCCCTCGACGATCCGCCTGGCGACTCGCGTGATGCCACGGCTGGTGCCCTTCGAGCTCGAGATCTACCTCCGCTACCACTTCACCAAGGTCGGTGATCAGACCCGCATGCTCATGCGCCGCTTCGTGACCGATGGAGAGGCGTTGGGCCTCGAGGTCGGCGCGCTCCGTGCGCTCGCCGCCGAGGCCTTCGGTCCCAAGGGGTAGCCGCCGCATCCCTCAGGTTGATCCAGGCCGCGATGAATCGCGGTGCGAACCGCTGAAGTCAGCCCTCGGCGGGCAGCGCGACGCGTCGGCTCGAAGGCGCGCCGCTGTCGCCGTCCTTCCCGTCCTTCCCGTCCTCGGGGCCCGGATCGGCAGCGCCGTCGTGGCGGCCCCGGCGCTTCGCCCGGCCGATCTCGAGGGGGACCTCGCGGGTGAGGCGCTGCAGGCGAGCCCAATCCGCCACGACCTCGCGCCCCAGCGCCTCCATTTCGCGTTTCCAGCCCATGAAGAGCTCGTAGCAAGCGTCATCGAGGAAGAGCAGCTCGTCGGTTTCGAGGTAGACCTTCGTCGTGTCTTGCTCCATCGCCTCCCGCAGCGCCCGGTCGAGGGTCGGCAGGCGCACGAAGCTCGCGACGCCTTCCACGTGAAGCACGATGCCGTCGTCGCGGTGCTCCATGTCCGTGCTCAAGACCGAGACCTGGAAGAGCAGCTTGAGCAGCGCGAGGCCGAGCCCGATGAGCACACCCCAGAGCAAACCAAGCCAGACGATGCAGACGACGGTCGTGACGTAGATCCCGAGCTCGGCTCGACCAAAGCGCGCGAAGGCGATGAGGCGCTTGGGGTTGAAGAGCTTGTAGCCGGTGTAGACGAGGATCGCTGCAAGGGCGGAGGTCGGGATCAACTCGAGCACGAAGGGCGCGAAGAGCACGAGCAGAAGAAGCCAGGCGCCATGCATGACCGCCGACCAGCGGGTCGTTGCGCCGGCCTCGACATTCGCCGAGCTGCGGACGATGACGCCGGTGATCGGCAGTGCGCCGAGGACACCTGCGCAGAGGTTTCCCACGCCCTGTGCGCGGAGCTCTTTGTCGTAGTCCGTGCGTGGTCCGGTGTGGAGCTGGTCGACGGCCGTCGCGCACAGCAGCGTCTCGGCGCTGGCGATCAGGGCGAGCGCGAAGATCTCGAAGACGAACTTGGGATCCCCCAGAAGGGCCCAGGCCTCCGGAGGCGGCACGTTGAGGTTCTCCGCCATGTTCGACGGAATGACGACGTGTGCGATCTCGAGCCCGCCAAAGTGCGAAACGGCGGCCGCCACGAGCACAGCGACGAGCGGGCCGGGCACGGCGTGCAGCGCCTTGGGGCGGAGCCGCTCCCAGGCGACGATCAGCACGATGCTCAGCACGCCGATGCTCGCGGCGACGTGGTGCGTGCTCCCATCGACGGGCAAGAGCCCCTTGCCGATGGACTCGGGGATCGAGGCGAGGTTCAACCAACCCGTGGAGCGCGGCGCGTCGTCGACCATGACATGGAACTGGCTGCCGAAGATGAGCACGCCGATGCCGGCGAGCATGCCCTGGATGACCGCCGGGGAGACCGCGCGGAAGACCCGGCCGATCTTGAGCAGGCCGGCGACGAGCTGAAGCGCACCGCCGCCAATGACGGCCACACCAAGGGCTCGCAGGCCGTACTGTTCGACGAGCTGCCACACGAGCACCGCAAGCCCCGCAGCCGGCCCCGACACCTGGAGGGGGGAGCCGGCGAGGAGACCGACGACCAGCCCGCCAAGAATGCCGGAAATCAGTCCGAGGGCCGGCGGGACGCCGGACGCGACGGCGATGCCCATGCACAGAGGCAACGCCACCAGGAAAACGACAACCGAAGCCATCGCCTCCCGTCCCCAGGGGACCTTCCGCGTGCCGCTCGGTGTGTTCGTCATAGCCACTCAGTATGAGTCGGCTTCAATAGTTAGAAAAGAACAGGCGCGCCTTCTTGATCGTGCGGTTTTTTCAAATCATTGGCCTCCGGAGGCCGACCTGCCCGAGGGCTCGTCCGCGCGCATCCAGGCAAGAGCGAGGGGCAGGGGCCCCAGGGCAAGGCCGAGGGCGACCCAAACCTGGGCGTGCGCCGGGAAGAGAAGGACGAGGAGCGCACCGAGCAGCAGGCCCGGCGCCGCGATGTAGAAGCGCCGCTCGGTCAGCAGGCCGGCGAGGACGGCCCCGCTGCCAAAGAAGAAGAGTTCGAGAGCCATGCTCCGCAGGTCGCGGAGGCCCATCGCGACGCCAAGGGTTCGCAGCAAGAACGCGAGCACGCCGAGCACCACGAGGGTCAGGAAGGCGCGGCGACTGCGGCGGGTCTTCATCGAGGTGCGCCGGGTGAGCAGCCCCCCAACGAGGAAGAAAAGGGGCACCGAGAGATCGAAAACCAGGGTGTTCCACCAGCGGTGGGCGTAGAGGTCGAAGCGCCCGAGCAAATAGGTCACGGCGGTGGTGAACAGGGCGGCGAGCGCGCCGGCGAGCAAGAGCTTGCCGCGGGTGCGCCGGCCGGGATCTCGCTGTTCTTCGAGCCCCATCCGCTCGAAGCGCGCCGCCTCTTGGCGCTGCGCTGCGGCCTCGGCGCGAAGCGGCTCGGCACGCGGGTCGTCGCCCAGCTCCGTCATCAGCGTCTCGGCCGACGCCGCCTCGCCGCGATCGAGGTGGTAGCGCGCCATGAGGAGGAGCGCCTCGGCTTGGCCGGCCCGGGCTCCTGCGTTCTCCGGCCACTGGCGCATCGCCTCGGCGAAGGCGAAGCGGCAGCGCCCGAACACCCGCTGGATGCGGGCGTTGCGCTGGTCGTTGACGGCTCGGATCCGGGCGGTCTCGGCGGGCTGTGCCTCCCAGTCGCGGATGAGCGCGCGCAGCTCGGCCAGCTCCGCCTCGGCGTTTTCCGCCAAAGAGGCGGCGCTGCGGTGCCGCAAGAAATCGCGCAGCGCGCGGCGCAGATCGTTGGCGCGGGCGTAGCGCGCGCTCGGGTCCGGGTGCATCGCGCGCCGCACGATCTCCGCGAGCTCCTCCGGCACCTCCGGCGGCAGCTCCGGGACGCGGGCCTCGTAGGCAGCGTAGAGAAGCTCCTGGAGGGTGGCGCCACGGTGGGGCGGCCTGCGGACGAGGACCTCGAAGAGGGTCGCCCCCAGGAGATAGATGTCTGTCGCCGGGCTCAGGGGCTGGCGACCGACGTCGACCATCTCCGGGGCCAGGTACGCCGGGGTGCCCAGGACCTCGCGCACTTCGTCGGCCATGGGCAGCCAGCCGCGGTAGCGCTCGTCGGTGCAGACGGCTACCCCCCAGTCGACGAGGATCGTCTCGCGGAAAGGGCCGATCATGACGTTCTCGGGCTTGAGGTCGAGGTGGAGCACGCCGCGGCTGTGCGCGTAGTCGACCGCGTCGCAGACCCGCATCAGGACTTGCAGGTGCCAGCCCAACCGGTCGTCCGCATCCGACGGAAACGCCGGGTGCTCGGGGTCGTGGATGAGCGCACGCCAGGGGACCCCCTCGATGCGCTTCATGATGAGAACCGGCGCGTTGCGCTCATCCGTCGTCAGCCCGTAGAGCGGAACCACGTTTGGGTGTTCGACCAGACCGAGGATGCGCGCTTCGCGCAGCAACCGCGCCGCAAAGGCGGGATCGAGGAAGGAGTCACGCAGCGTCTTGAGGGCCACCTCGCGTCGCAGCCCGGACTGCTCCGCGAGCTTGATCGTCCCCATTCCGCCTTCGGCGATCGGCCCCTTGACGCGGAGCGTGTGGCTGTCGCGGTCTTCGTCGGCTGGAGGCGGCAGCGATTTCGGCGTCGGGGGCTGTGGGCTCGACGGCGCCGAGTCCCGCGTTCGACGGATGCGTGGCGCGAGCGTGGGCATCAGGGTGGTGTCGAGGGCGTGGTTCTTCGGCACGTTCCTCATGTCGAGGGACGCTACGAGCTGCTCCAGGGTCATCTTCCCGGTGGCCATGGCTACCCGAGCCAGAGGTAGGCCGTGGCCGCGGCGATGGCACTCAAGACCAGCAGCCCCAGGGCGAGCCACACCCCGCGCGCGCCGGGACGCTTGGCAGAGCCCTGCGCGGGGACGTCGTACAGCGAGAGCCTCGGTGGGATCGAGGCGCGGACCCCCGCAGCCTCGGCGAAGGCCTCGGCGAACTCCCCGGGCGTCGTCCAGCGGTCCGCTGGCGCAGGCGCCATGGCCTTGTCGAGCACCTCGCCGATGGCCGGGTCGAGATCCGGACGCAGCGCCCCCAAGGGCTGGCGCCGCCCCTGGAGGATCGCCCCCAGGAGCTGCCCGTGGTCGGACGCCGCGAAGGGGCTCTGTCCCGTCAGCGCCTCGTAGACGACCACGCCCAGCGCGTAGATGTCCGAGGCCGGTGCGGCGTTTCGAGCCGAGGCGATCAGCTCGGGCGCCATGTACCGTGGCGTCCCCAGGACGCTCCCGGTCTTCGTCAAGCGCTTGGCCGTGACGGCGCGGCTGAGTCCGAAGTCGATGATTCGCACGACGCAGGACGGGTCTGTGGGCACGAGGAAGATATGGTCGGGCTTGAGGTCTCGGTGCACCACCCCG
>JALVDI010000473.1 GCA_027009115.1 Polyangiaceae bacterium
ATTCCTCGAGGACGAGCGCCGCCTCCGGGAGGGTGTCGAGGTCCAGCTCCTCGAGGCGCTCGAGGACGGACTCCTCGGGAAAGGTAAGCTCGTGCCGGTGGACGTTGAGCGCCCATTGCACCCACTCCACGGCGCCGAGGAGTTGGGCCAAGGCCAGCGCGAAGCCGGTGATCGTGGCGACCTGCCCGAGGCCCAGACGCTCCCCGCTCGCCAGGCGCTCGTCGACCTCCTTGGCGGCGCGGCGCAGAACCCGCTCCGCTTCCCGCGCGCGCCCCGTCGCCAAAGCCCGCTCGATCACCTCTCCGAAAAGCTGAAAGGTCCAGCTCCGTTGGGGCTCCATGACCAGACCCGTCACCGTGTCGTCGCCGCGCGCCTGGGCCCCACAGTGAGGACACTGCGGGGACTGCTCGGGGAAAGGGGTCTGACAGGCGCCGCACACGGTCATGAAGCCGGTGGTTCGCGCCTCTCGCTTGGCCGCCCTGCCCCCTTGATGGAACACGAGCTCCTGGGTCCCCAGACGGATCCGATCGCCGTCTGCCAGTGAACGAGGGCCCTCGATCCTGACGCCGTTGATGGCGACCCCGTTGCGGCTCCCGAGATCCTCGATGGTCGCCGCTCCGTCGGCGATGCAGATGCGCGCGTGTCTGCGCGACACGAGCGGGTCCTCGATGGTGATGTGGCATTCCGGGCTGCGCCCGATGAGCACCTCGGGACCGCGCAGATCGAACTCCTGGAGCAGAAACTTCAGGCGGAAGCGGGACACCGCTTCCGATCCTACCACGCTCCCTCCGATGCTGGGTGCCCGGAATCCCCGGGAGGCTCCCGCGGCATCTCAGTCCATGTCGTTGTCGGGGGCGTCTTGACGGTTGCGAATGTTCCCGGTGATGCGATCGACGATGTCCGCGTTGGCGTCGGGGTTGGACGCCTCGTCTCCGTCGCCGGTCACGGCGTCGACGAGGGCGTGTCCGCGGCGACCGCGGGGGCGATGGTTCCGACGCAATTCGTCGAGCCTGGCCAGGGTCGCCTTCTCCTCGAACACGAGGCAATAGAAACCGTAGAAGGTGTTGTTGTCGATGGCGCGGGCCCGGGTCGTCTCATCCTGCCACTCGAGCCAGGTCCGCCGGTCGCCGCCCTCGACGAGGGTCCCGGTGCGCTCGCGGGCCGGACCGAAGCGCGCCTGCAGCGCCTGGCCAAACTGCTCCCAATCGGCCCCCTGGAAGACCGAGGCGTCGAAGGCCCGGTACAGCTTCCAGAGTCGGTCGTTGATGAAAAAGTAGTAGTCCTCGTAGTTCTCGCCGCGCACCCGCACCATCGACTCGCCGTTGTTGTGGGTGAACTCGTCCCGCAGGAACCCGGAGTCGTAACCGGTGGTCTGACCTCTGAACTCGATGTAGCTGTTGCGAATGCGCCGAATGCGCTGGTCGCGCTCGTGCCGGAGCCGGTCCTCCGTCATGGCGTCCCGCGCCTTGTTGATCCGTGGCTGATACTCGGCGCGCACCTTCCGCGTAAAGTGATCGATGAGCTGACGCTTCGTCCATCCCCACTCGATGTCGCCGAGCGCGGGCGCGATGGCGTCGCTGTGAGGCGTCCGCTCGGCGGCACGCTCCTGTCGGCCGCGCCGACGTCGACGCTGTGCGTCCGCGTCTCCGGCGGACCAGGCCAGGAGCCCGACCACGAAGGCGGAGGCCAGCACCCCCACCAAGACTCGCTTCAACCGACTCGTCATCGTTCCTCCAGAAGCCCGGAATCTCACATCTTTCCGGCAGCGCACACTATACCGAGGGGCGCGAACGGACAAGCGCCACTCCGAGCCCTTGGACGGCATAGGGGCGCCCAGATTCAGGGGCTCGGAATGCTTTCGCCGGTTCCGTCGGTGGGCTCCATGTCGAGGAAGAGGAGGGTCCCCCCAGCGACGGCGGCGGGCATGAAGAAAAGGTTCAGCAGCGGGACGAACAGGAAGAGCCAGACGCCGGAGCCGAAGCCAAACATCGGCAAGAAGCGTTTGCGAGCATTCGCCAGGCGCTGACTCGGGGTCCAGCCCCGGCGCTCGGCAGACCAGTCGACGTAGTCGATGCCCCAAAACCACGCGGTGAACACAAAACTAAACACTGTGTAAAGAACGGAGCCCACCCCAGGCACGGCCCACTGGAGCACGAAGAGCGGCAGCATCACCGCGAGAAAGAGGAGCAGCTTCGTCAGCTCCAGCATCACGGTCCGCCAGACGTCTCGCACGAGCGCCAGGATCCCGGCGTCGCCAAGCTCCCGCCCCGTCGCGATGCGCTCGACGGCAGCGCTCAGGGCGCCGTTGAAGGGCGCGGCGATGACGCTCGTGAGGAGCACCAGCACCATCGTGGACAGAGCCCACAGCGCGATGGACAGAAGGAAGGCGACGGCCGAGTGGAAGAAACGGAGGACCCCGTCGAGCCATCCGTCCCCGGTCGGGGCAGCCCAAAAGGTGTCCACGAGGGCGTCGGCGTAGTGCCAGCTCGCCCAGGTCGCGCCGCAGAAAGCCACGAGCGTGATCAGGATCGGAAAGATCCAATATCTCACGAGGCCCGGGTGCTCGACGTACACGAAGCGCAGCCCCTTGAAGGGGTAGGTGAACCCTCTCCAATAGCCGATGGCCGGAGTGGCGACGGCCTTGGCGGCCTGTTGAAGCTTCGGGGAAACCATCGTGGGACACTACGGCGCGAGGCGTCAGGATCTTTCGCGGGGTCGGCCCTCAGTTCGTCGCGCCACTCAGGGCGCCCCCAAGGAACGGCAGGAGCGAGCGGAGGTCGTCGTCGGTGAAACGCACCTGCAGACCCATGAAGACGTCCGCGCTGTCGTTGAGGGCGTCGTCCACGCCGGCGACGACCCAAAGGCGGTTGACGATCTCGAAGAGCAATCGCGCTCGAATCCGCGGGAAGGTCTGGACGCCGATGGCGAAGACGTCGTTGTTGATCTCGAGACGGTCCTCGAAGAAATGCAGGTCCAACCCCAATCCTCCGGTCGATTCCATGATGCCGAAACGGAACGTCGCGAACGAAATGCGTTTGGCGAGCTGGAACGTGAACAGGAGCGCGTCGCTGCGGGTGATGCGCGTCTCCTGATACTCCCCCGGCTCGTCGGGGAGCGCGGGACTGCGCCGAACGGTGGTCTGCGTCACGCTCACCGACCCGCGGGGATCGTCGACGAGCTGAATCAAGAAGTAGCGCCCCTCCCGAGGAGCGAGGCGCAACGAAAAGTAGGTCTTGAAAGAGTTGGCCAGGAGGTTGTACTCGCTGCGCAGCTCCACGATGGTCTGGAGGCGGGCCAGACCGCCGACGAGGTTGTTGATCCCCTCGGCCGCACCCTCCACCTCATCGATGAGGGTCTCGTCGGAGGTGAGGCGCCCCAAGGTCCCCTCGCCCCCGGCGGTCCGCCCGGTGACCTCCTGGACGTCCGCGAGGACCCGCTCGAGTTGCTCGGACGCGCGGTGAATCGACGCCAGTGTGTCGTCCACTTCGGCGACGCCGCGCTCGAGGTCGGGCCGCCCTTGCCCGATGATCTCGCGCAGATCCTGGGTGGCGGCCTGCACGTTGTCGAGGGCGGCGACCAGACGCGGCCCTCCCTCCTCCGTCGCCGCCTCAATGTTGGCGAGGGTGCGGCCGACGACCTCCTCGTTCTGGCGGATGGTGCGGTTGGCCGCTTCGAGAGCGTCGCTGAGGTTGCGCAAAGCCGACTCCATCCGCTGGCCAGCCTCGTCGGTACCGAAGCTTCGAGCCAGCTGGTCACTGACCTGTCGGACGTTCTCAGCGATGGCGCTGACCTCTTGGAGGACGTCCTCGGTGCCGACGCTCTCGCTCGATACCGGGATCTGGTCGCCATCGCTGAGCAGCGGTGCGCGCATGGACCCGGGGTTGATGACCAGGACCTTCTCCCCGAGCAGCGACACGGAGCGCATGGCGATGCGACCGTCGCGATGGATCGGTACCCCGGCGTCGATGCGGAGATCCACCCGCGCCTTGTCGCCCTGCAAATAGATCTTGTCGATGAACCCCACGGGGATCCCGGCGATGACGACGCGGCTCTTGGGAATCAGACCCTGGGCGTCATCGAAGAGCGCGTAGAGCAGGTAGCCCTCCCCGGCTTGCGAACGCTCATCGACATAGCGGTAGACAGCGATGGCCGCCCCGATCCCGGCGACGACCATCAGGCCCACCCGTGCCGCCTTCCAGCTGTCCCGCATCGGCCTGCACTATAGACGCTGCGAGCCCGCGGCGCGCAAGCCGAGCGATGGGGTCGTGGCTGCCCCATGAAAGCGGAGAAGGTACGCGTTGATTCTTGGCCTGGCCGTTGGCACCATCCCTCTCGTGCGCGTGCAGCCCGTGCTGGTGGCTCCTCTCCTCTGGCTCGTCGGTCTCGGCGGTGCCGGCTGCGGAACCGTCGACCTGGGCGACAACTTCGTCCCGCCCGATCCCATGATCGACGAGGACTTCTTCTACTGCCGTATCCAGCCGGAGATCATCAACGCCCACAGCTGCGCCTCCGGCCTCGCGGGCGAAGGCGGGAGCTGCCACTCGGCCCGCTCGGCCTTGCGTCTCGATCCCGCAGCCGAGACCGCCGCACCTCCTGCCTGCGACGGAGACACGCTGCTGGAGGCGCCCCCGGACAGCTGGCAGCGCAACCTCGAAGCCGTCCGTTTCACGGTGCGCAGCGACCCGGCGTCCTCGCCGTTCTGGCGGCGCCCCCTGGGCCTCGACTCCCATCCCCGCGTGATCTTCCCCGAGGGGTCCATGGAGTCGGACCTCATCATCACCTGGATCTTGTCGGGGGGCACGTGACGCGGACGCTCGGCCTCGCGATCGCCCTGGGCCTCGGCCTCGCGAGCGCCCGTGCCTCCGCCGACGACGTGGAGCTCTACGCCCGCGTGATCGTCGACTCGACGCCGCTTCGCAGCGGCCCGAGCAGCGCCTACCGTCGCGTGGGCGTCGCACTACGGGGCGAGACGTTCCTCGTCCGACGCCGCAGCACGCAGGGTTACTGGTTCCAGATCGAGCGCCCCGACGGAACCTTGGCGTGGGTGATGGGCGACGCGGTCTACAACCACGAGGTCGGCCTCGGCGACGACACCGGCGGAGGCCCGCGTCGATCGCGCGTGTTCGCGCCTCCGCCACTGCTCGATGCCCACGTCGAGATCGCCGCTGATTTCGGCGCCCTGGGTGGGGGTGGCTTCATGGCGGTGCGACCCACGTTCGTGCTCGCCCCGGAAGTCGGTATCGAAGTGACCGGCGCCACGACCGTTTCGCGCGCCGGCCGACTACTGATCGCGGGTATCGGCGGCGTCGTCAACATCTTCCCGCGTTCGCCGGTGGTGCCCTTCCTGGCCGTGGGCGGAGGAATCGCGTTCAGCGATCCCAACGCCGACACTTTCCTGCTCCAGAGCGGGTCGGCGGCCATGCTCGTCGGCGGTGGTGGCCTCCGCTTCGGATTCCGGCAGCGCATCACCGTCCGCCTCGGAGTTCGAGTCTACGTCTTCTTCGAACCCGACCGCTACGTGACACAAGAGGAGTACAGCGGTGGTCTCTCGGTCTTCTTCTGAGCTGAAGGCGCTGCTGCTGACGCTCGCCGTGGCAGCGACGCCCGCTTGTTCGACGGTCCGACCGGAGGACAAGGAATTCCTGGCGCACCCGGCGATGACCTTCGGTAGCGAAGGCGACCGCGAGGGGCAGGAGGAACACGTGCTCCAGAACCGGGAGGCATCCTTCGGCGCCGGCGGCGTCAGCGGAGGTGGCTGCGGATGCAACTGACTCGGCTCCTGCTCTGGGCGTGGCTGGGCGTCGCCGCCCTCGGATCCGTCGCCGAGGCGCAGGTGACCGTCGGCAGCACCACGTCCTTTTACCGAGAGTCCGGCGGCGGACTGGAGTCGACGGCCATCACCCCCTCGCTCCAGATCCGGGGCGACATCCAGGACGTCGTAACCCTCCGAGCGGGCTGGGAAGCAGACATCGTCTCGGGTGCCAGCGTCGCCGTCGTCGACGCGCCTGGCGGCGAGGTGGACGCGGTGACCAGCGCCACGAAGTGGAACGACTTTCGTAACACCGCCACCGCCGGTATCGGCGTCGCCAGCGAGTTCGCACGCCTCGACGCGAGCTACACCTACGGCCACGAGAGCGACTACCGAAGCCACGGCTTCCAGCTCAGCGCGCAGGCGGAGCTCTTCGACCGCAACACGACGCTATCGATCAGTTACGGACGCGGCTTCGACAAAGTGTGCAACCTCCGGCAGCCCACGGCCCTCGAGGCCGTGGACCGGCAGCGGCTCCCGACCTCCGACGGATGCTTCGGCGGCGAAGACCGCGAGAGCCTGGACCTCGCCATCCACACCTTCCAAGGAGGCTGGACTCAGGCCTGGGCGCCGATCCTGGCGACCCAACTGACCCTCACCGCGCAGGTCCTCCACGGCTACCAGGGCAACCCCTACCGCGCCGTCTGGCTCGGGCGGGCCGCGGCCCAAGAACACCACCCCGAGCACCGCGCCCGTTATGCGGGCGGGCTCGGCGTGCGCCTGTGGCTCGCTCCTCTTCGCGGGGCGCTCCAGCTCTTCGGCCGCCTCTACCGCGACACCTGGAACATCCGCTCGGTGACGGCGGAGCTCGCCTACGACCAGACCGTCGCCGAGGGGCTGCGGGTCCGCGTGCGCGGCCGCTACTACAACCAGACGGGCGCCCACTTCTACTCGGACGACTACACCCGCTTCCCGCGGGGCCAGTACTTCACCGGGGACCGGGAGCTGTCCCCGATGTCGAGCTGGCTGGTCGGCGGACGCCTCGAGTACGACATCCCCGCGAACGACGAGGGGAGCGTCGGGCCCTTCGCACGCTTCGTGCTGGCCGCCAAGTTCGACTGGATCAAGTACGATTTTCGGGCGTTCCACTACGGGCAAGTCAGTGTCCCCAACAACACGGGGATCCTTGCCACCCTCGGACTCGAAGCGGGCTTCTGAACCATGAACGAGCCATGAACGCGCGGCTGCAGCTCCTGGTCGTCGTGCTCATGGCCTGCCGCCCGCCCGCCCACCGCGACAGCGGCGCGGACGGAGCACCGCCGCGGGAGTCCGCGTCCGCTCCGAGGCCAGCGACTCCACCGGCGGCGTACCCTGCCGGAGCGAGCTGCGCCGGCCGGGGCGACTGCCCCGCCGAGCAGGTGTGCGTCGAGAGGCGCTGCCGGTACCGCCGCTCGAGCGCCGAAGGCGAAATCCTCCTGGCCGCAGCCCGGGCCCAGTGGGAGGCCGGCGACCCCCGAGGCGCACGCGAAACCTACGCCCGCGCCCGGGATGCCTTCACCCGACGGTCCGTGCCCGCACCTCCAGCGCTGCTCTGCGGCGGGGCCCTCGCCGCGCTGAGCTGCCGGGACTCCCCGCGCGACCGGGAGCGAGGAGCGCGCGAGGCTGCGCTCTGTCTGCGCCAATCGCTCCCCGGCGACCCACACCGCCAGGCTGTGCTCGAAGCGCTGGCGGCTCGACGCCACGACGGCCTCATCCTCTCGGCCTTCGACGAGCCGCGCGCCGAACGTTTCTTCGGCGAGCAGAGGTCGAGACCGCCGAGTGACGCGGTGGTGGTGGAGCTCGTCCTTCCCCCGGCGAGCGAGCCTGGGCTGGACCACGTCCGACGAGCCCTCGAAGGGGACGAAGCCCGGCACGCGGCGCGCGAATGCTTCCTGCGCGCGTGGGAGGGCCGCCACGGCCGCGAGGCCCGAGCGCAGCTGCTCGCGGAGCTCACGACGGAACCGCGGGAGCTCCGAGACCGCCCGTTCTACCTCAGCCGCGTGCGGATCGTACCGACCGGGGGTGAAGACGAGAGCTTCGAAGCGTGCCTCGGCCGTGAGCTGACACGGCTCATCCACGAGGGGCCACGACTGAGTCGCGCGACGATCTGGCAGCTTCCGTTCGAGGTGCACGGCCGCCTCCGCTGACCGCTGGCGCCGCAGCACCGAACGTGCTCTAACGGCCGAAGATGTGGAGCGCCGGTGAGCGGATCGACGTTGTCAGCGCGGCCATCCTCGGCGCACTCCAGGGCCTGACCGAGTTCCTGCCCGTCTCGAGCAGTGGTCACGTCGCCATCGGCGCGCTGCTCTTCGGCCTCGAAGACCCGCCCCTGACCTTGAGCGTCGCGCTCCACGCCGGAACCCTGCTGGCCACCGTCCTCGTCTTCCGGAGGGATCTGCGGTGCCTTCTCGCCGACGCCTTCGCTGGGCTCCGACGACCCAAGGAGCTCCTCGCCTCGCCCTCCGGTCGTACCCTCGCCGCGGTCGTCGTCGCGACCCTGCCCACCGTCGCGATCGCCCTGGCGCTCCGCGATCGGGTCGAGGCGTGGGGACAGCGCCCCTGGATCGTGGGGCTGTGCCTTCTCGCGTCCGCCGCAGCGGTGCTCACCACACGCTACGGCCACCCCACGCGCGACGAGCTCTCCCTCCCGCAGGCGCTCGTGGTGGGCGTCGCCCAGGGCCTCGCGGTGCTTCCGGGGTTGAGCCGTAGCGGCAGCACCATCGCGGCGGCGATGCTGCTCGGCATGCGCGGCCCGGCGGCCTTCCGCTTCTCGTTCCTGCTCTCGTTGCCGGCGGTAGCTGGGGCCGTGCTCCTCGAGATCGCTCACCCGGACGCCTTGAACGGCCTGCCGACGGCGCTGTGGATCGGAGGCGCGGTCGCTGCCCTCGTCGGCCTCGGGGCGCTCCTCGCCTTGCGAAACGTCGTGATTCAGGGACGCTTGTGGGCCTTCGCGCTCTACCTGGTGCCGGTCGGTCTCGGGTTGCTGGCCTGGGACCTGTGGAGAGGATGATGGCGACGTACGCGGTGA
>JALVDI010000474.1 GCA_027009115.1 Polyangiaceae bacterium
CGAGCACCTCGGCCATGTGGTTGAGCATCATGACGCCGCTCATGAGGAGCGACATCGGGTTGGCGATCCCCTTGCCGGCGATGTCGGGCGCCGAACCGTGGACCGCCTCGAAGATGGCGTAGTCGTCTCCGATGTTGGCGCCGGGGGCGACGCCGAGGCCACCGACGAAGCCCGCGCAGAGGTCACTGAAGACGTCGCCGTAGAGGTTCTGCAGCAGCAGGACATCGAACTTTGTCGGGTCCTGCACCAGGCGCATGGCGCCGGCGTCGATGATGAGCTCGTCGTAGTCGATGTCCGTGTAGCCGCCTTCCTCGCGCACCTGCCGCACGGTGCGCACGAACAGACCGTCGCCAAGCTTCATGATGTTGGCCTTGTGCATGGCCGTGATACGCTTGCGGCCGCGACGGCGGCAGTACTCGAAGCCGTACTTGGCGAAGCGCCGCACGGCCCGCTCCGTGACCACCTTGAGGCTCGTGACCACGCCGGGGGTCACCTCGTTTTCGATGCCGGCGTACAGCCCTTCGGTGTTCTCTCGGAGGACGACCAGGTCGACGTTCTCGTAGCGGGTCTCGATGCCGGGAAGGTTTCGTACGGGGCGCACCGCGGCGTAGAGGTCGAGGCGCTTGCGGAGCTCGACGTTCACGGACCGGAAGCCCTTGCCCACGGGGGTCGTGCACGGGCCCTTGAGGGCCACGCGGTGCTCTCGGACGCCGTCGAGGGTGGCGTCCGGCAGCAGCTCGCCGCACTCGGCGAGGGCAGCGACGCCGGCGTGGCGTTCGACCCAGCGAATGGGCGCCTCGGCGGCTTCGAAGATACGTTGGACCGCGCCGGCCACTTCCGGGCCGATGCCGTCACCGGGGATGAGGACCACGTCGTGCATCGCGGCGGAGCATACACCACCTTGCGCGCCTTGATGGTGGCCTCATAACCGAGGGATGAACGGCGATCGGGTGCAACGCGCCATGTCCGACGACGGGGCCTTTCGGGCGATCGTCGCCCGCTCGACGGACACCGTCCGAGGGGTGCTGAGTCGGCAGGGCGCCGAAGGTGAGGCCGCGATCGTGCTGGGCGATATGGTGACCGGTGCCGTGCTTTACCGCGAAACCATGGCCCCGACGCTGCGGGTCCAGGGGGCGATCCGCGGCGCCCACGGGTCCGGCCAGATCATCGCCGATTCGCATCCGGACGGCTGGGTCCGCGGCCTGTGCCGACAGAAGGACGGGGGGCGCCCGTTTCATCTGGGGCCGGGTTCGCTCTTGCGGCTGATGCGTTCGCTCCCGAGCGGTGAGCTGCACCAGGGGGTCATCGAGCTCCCGGAGGGTGGCGGTGTCTCCGAGGGGTTGATGAGCTACATGCAGCAGTCCGAGCAGGTCGTCTCCGTGGTAAAGGTGCAGACCCTGATCGAGGGCGGAGTCGTCCGCGCCGCCGGCGGGTACCTGGTGCAGCTCCTGCCCGAGGCGCCGGATCG
Source organism: Polyangiaceae bacterium (assembly GCA_027009115.1). Classification (GTDB taxonomy): domain Bacteria; phylum Myxococcota_A; class Polyangia; order Polyangiales; family Houyiibacteriaceae; genus JALVDI01. Next base: position 1,469 of record JALVDI010000474.1, read on the forward strand.
CGAGGGGGCGATCGAGGCGATGGCCCAGCGCCTGGAGGGCGAGCTGTCGGAGATCGAGGGGTGGCTGCGGGAGGGGGCCGACGTGGATGCCTTCGTGGACCGGCTCTACGGCACCACGCCCTTCACGCGGCTGGACGACACGCCCTTTCGCCCCGGGTGCGACTGTTCGAAGGTCCGGGTGCTCACGAGCCTCGCCACCCTCACCGTCGCTGACCTACGCGATCTCATTGCCGACGATGAGGCGATCGAGCTCGACTGCGACTGGTGCGGGACCAGCTACCGGGTCGAGGCCGAAGAGCTGCGGGCGCTGCTCACTGCGAGCTGAGCGCTTCGCCGCCGGCTGCGGACCGCCGTGGGGTCGCGCTTCGGCCCTGCGCAGGGCGGCCGCGAGGCGCCGATGATGGGGGCGATTGTGTGCTAGCGTCCGGGCCCCATGCCGCGACTCTTTCGTCGAGTCTTCATCGCGAACCGGGGGGAAGTCGCCGCCCGTGTCGCCCGGACCTGCGAGCGTCTGGGGATCACCCCCGTCTTCGGTGTCTCGGAGGCGGACCGCCACGCCGGTTACGTCCGCGGCCACGAGCAGGTGGTGCTCGGGCCGGGCCGCGCGACCCACTCCTACCTGGACATGGAGCGGGTGGTGCAGGCGGCGGTGCAGAGCCGCTGTAGCGCGTTGCACCCAGGCTGGGGCTTCCTCGCCGAGAATCCGGTCTTCGCGGCGCTCTGCGAGGCGCATGGGCTCACCTTCCTCGGGCCGCCCGCGCACGTGATGCACCGGATGGGCAAGAAGACCCCCGCCAAGCGGGCTATGGGGGACGCGGGGCTGACGCTCATCCCCGGGAGCGAGGGGATCCTCGCCGACGCCGCTGAGGCGCGCGCGGTTGCCGACACCATCGGTTATCCGGTGTTGCTCAAGGCGGAGAGCGGCGGAGGCGGCCGCGGCATGCGGGTCGCCCGGGACGCGTCGGAAGTCGAACGGGCTTTTCAGGAGGCGCGAGCGGAGGCGCGGGCGGCCTTTGGCGACGACCGCGTCTACATGGAGAGGCTGATCGAGCGCGGCCGCCACGTGGAGATTCAGCTCTTGGCGGACCGCTGGGGCAACGTCGTACACCTGGGCGAGCGCGACTGCACGGTGCAGCGCAACCATCAGAAGCTCATCGAGGAGTCCCCCGCGCCGGTGTTGGCGGCCGACGAGCGGGAACGGGCGCTCGAGGCGGCGGCGCGCGCCACGGCCGCGATCGGGTACGTCGGCGCGGGCACCATGGAGTTTCTCCTCGACGGAGACGGAACGCTCCGCTTCATGGAGATGAACACGCGCCTGCAGGTCGAGCATTGCGTCTCGGAGGCACGGACGGGCATCGACCTCGTCGAGCAGCAGATCCTGGTGGGCGCCGGTCACCGCCTCGCCTTCCGCCAGGAGGACGTCCGCATCGAGGGGCACGCCATCGAGTGCCGCATCAACGCCGAAGACCCTTTCGATGAGTTTCGGCCGGCGCCGGGAGTCATCGAGCGGTGGCGCGCCCCCGAAGGCGAAGGGATCCGCGTCGACACGCACGTCACCGAGGGCTACGAGGTGCCGCCCTTCTACGACAGCCTGCTTTGCAAGGTCGTCGCTCGCGGCAGGGATCGGGACGAAGCCTGCGAGCGCATGATCGCCGCGCTCGAGGACCTCGTCTGCGAGGGCGTAGCGACCACCGTTCCGATGCACCTGGCCATCCTGCGCTCGGAGGCCTTCCGCAACCACCGATACGACACGGGGAGCATCCCCGGCTGGCCCCAGGAGAGTCGCTGATGGCGCATGTGCCCCTTCGACCGATCGGCAAACCACTCGCGGAGCTGGTCGATCCGAGGACCTTCGAAGAGCAGCGGTTGGGCATCGAGCGGCTCGAGCGGCGCATCGTCGAGGGGCGTCAAGAGGTGCACGCCGGCTGGGGACCGAAGTACGTCGAACGTGTCCACGCGAAGGGCAAGCTCACGGCGCGCGAACGCGTCGAGCGGCTCAGGGACCCGGGGACCGAGATCTTCGAGGTGGGCACCTTCGTCAATTACGGCGAGCAGTTCGGCAAGTTGAGGTCGCCGGGGGCCGGCGTGGTGACCGCCTTCACGCGCGTCGAGGGTCGCTGGTGCATGGTCATCGCCAACGACAACACCGTGGCGAGCGGCGCCTGGTGGCCCCGTACACCCGAGAAGATCCAGCGCGCGCAGACCATGGCGCTGCGCCTGCGGCTTCCGACCCTCTACCTCGTCGACTGCAGCGGCCTCTTTCTTCCGGAGCAGCGGCGAAGCTTCGGCGGCGCGCGGGGCGCGGGGCACATCTTCAAGATGAACAGCCTCCTGAGCGATGCGGGGGTGCCCCAGTTGGCCGGGGTCTTCGGGGACTGCATCGCCGGCGGCGGCTACATGCCGATCATCAGCGACCGCGTCTACATGACCGAGCAGGCCTACATGGTCATCGCCGGCGCCGCGCTCATCAAAGGCGCGAAGAGTCAGAAGATCACCTCCCTCGACATCGGGGGCCCGGAGGTGCACGTCCATCGGTCCGGGTGCGCGGATGCGCGGGTGCCCGACGACGACGCGCTGCTGGAGGCCCTGCGGGCCGAGGTGCGGCGGCTGCCCACGTCCGCCGCCGAGTTCTACCGAGGTGGAGTCGGTCCGGTTGAACCGCAGCAGTCTGCGCGAGAGCTGGCGGGGCTGCTCCCGCTCGACCATCGGGAGTCCTACGACGCCGAGCAGGTGCTCGCGCGGCTGTGCGATCAGAGCCTCTTTTGGGAGGTGCTCCCCGACGTCGGCCAGGAGATGATCTGCGGCGTGGGGCGCGTCGGCGGGCTCTACGCCGGCTTCGTCATCAATCGTCAGGGGCTCGTCGCCGACCCCGAGAGCGCCGACGCCCTCCGCGCCGCCGGCGCCCTCTATCGTTCCGGCATCGCGAAGGTGAGCGCCTTCAGCCGGGCCTGCGACCACGACGGGATCCCGATCGTGTGGTTGCAGGACATCAGCGGGTTCGACATCGGCGCCGAGGCCGAAGCCCAAGGCTTGCTCGCCTACGGTTCCAGCCTCATCTACACCAACAGCACCAACACGACGCCGATGTTCACGGTGCTTCTGCGCAAGGCGAGTGGGGCCGGCTATTACGCGATGGCGGGTCTGCCCTACGACCCGGTGGTGCAGCTCTCCACGGCGCTGTCCCGGCTCGCGGTCATGGAGGGGCGCACGCTGGCGATCGCGACCTACAACACGAAGCTCGGCGACGACTTCGAGATCGTCACTGACGATCCGGCCGAGCGCGCGGCGATCGAGCAAGGCATGAAAGAGGTCGAGGCACGTATCGAGGCCGACATGGATCCCTTCGTGGCCGCTCGGCAGATGGACACCGATGAGATCGTGCGGCTCACCGAGCTGCGCCGCTGGCTCGAGATGCTCGTGGAGTGCAGCTACCAGAGCAACGGCTACCGCCGCCTGAAGAACCCACGTATTTGGTCGCTCCACGACCTGACGCACCTGGTGGAGGGGGTTCGATGAAGGCGCGGCTCGAGCGGCGGGACGACGGTACGCTGGCGTTGCGGTCGCCCTGCGTCGGCCTGTGGCGTGAGGCGCCGCGGCTGGGGTCGTTGGTCCGCGCGGGGGCTCCCCTTGGGCGCGTGGAGGTGTTGGGGCGTCTGTGGCCTCTGGAGGCGCCGCCGGGCGCGGCTGGGATCGTCGTCGAGGTCTGGGAGCCGAACCGCAAGCGCGCGGCCGTGGACTACGACACGGTGCTGCTGCGCCTCGACCCGGAGGCCGCTGGCGCGATCGGTCAGTCCACAGCGGGTCCGGATGAGTCGGCCGCTTCGGGCCTGGTGTTTCGGAGCCCCATGGCGGGTCGCTTTTACCGGCGGCCGGCGCCGGACAAGCCCGTCTTCGTCGAGGCAGGGGACGTCGTCGAGCCGGGTCATGCCATCGGGCTGCTGGAGGTCATGAAGACCTTCAACCGGTTGGTTCTCGGCGGGGAGCTTCCGCCGCGCGTGCGCATCGTCGCGGTCGTGGCCGAGGACGGAGCCGATGTGGAGCGAGGCGAGGTGTTGCTCAGGCTCGAGCCGGCTTGAGGGGTCGAGCCGTCGAAGCCCCCTCTCGGTGTCTTTTGGGGGCGACGGGCCGGTTCGAGCGTTCGGTTCGAGCGGCCGTTTGGGACGGAAGCTTGGGGACTTCGCGCCCGTAAGCTGGAGCACACCTCGACAGGAGGCCGAGAGCTCGGCCCGTGATGGAGCCCGGTGGCGGAGCGTTCCGCAAACGGAGCTGAGCTATGCTCAGCGCCGCGAGGAGTCATGGCAAGACAGATCGTCGTCGCACGTCCCAACGGATCCCCCTGCACCTTCGACTTATCCAAGGTGGAGCGCAGTCGTCTCTACGGCCGACGGATGCGCGTCGCCCTCGATCCCGAGGGGCAGCCCTGCGTGAGGGCGGCGCTCACGGAGGACGGATCCTTGATGATCAAGAGCGGCATGACCTCGCAGGGATACTTCGACGAGGACGGCCTCTGGTACCCCAGCCGAGAGCTCGTCGGACTCGACGCCGAAGGCCGCCCCCTCGAGAAGGTCGACTCGACCCTCGGCGTCGAGCAGGCGCTCGAAGGGCCCGTGCCTGTGGAGCGGGTCCTCGATCTGCGGGTCAGTTCGGTCTACGCACTGTCCCCCGTCGACGTCGACGAAGCCCTCGTGGAGGAGCTTCGCGGCGGCGCCATCTTCGAGTTCCGGTTCAACTACCGGGCCGACTACCAGGCCGAGACGGCGCTTCTGCTCGCCAGCGCCGACGGGGACCTCTTCGCACTCGTCGGTCGCCCCACGGAGCCGGCCTGGAACGATCCGCAAGAGGTCGTGCCGGCCTTCGTTGGGCTCGACGAAGAGGAGGACGACGACGATCTCGACTTCGAGATGTTCTGAGGACAGCGATTCGATGGCGGCACCGTTTCAACGCAAGCTACACATCACCAACAGCAAGGGGCGCGACGCCACGGTCGTGTTCGGGTCCCTGAGGGCCGCGCCGCCCCCGAGGCTCGGCGTGCCCGGCAAGGAGGTGCGTTTCTGGCGCTACCTCGCCGCGACCTTGGACGGGCTGCACGACGCTCTGCAGTCGCGCCTCGGGCCCGACTACGGCCCGCACCTCGTCGAGGGCGATCCAGAGGTCGACATGGAGCAGATCGGTCGGCGCGTGGGCGCTACGACCCAGGTGTTCCTGAGCGCGAAGGGGGAGGTCCTGCACGCGCCTCCAACGGTCGTGGAGGTGATCGTCGGCCCGGATGGGTCCGAGAAGGAACGGCGCCCCTGGGAGGATCGCATGCCCAACGTCAACGACGACCTTCCGGTGCGCTGGACCGGTCGTCGCGTCTCGAAGGCGTCGGCGGTCGCCCGCTTCGTGTTCTCACGCACGCTGCAGCTCAGCCACAGCGACGGGCTGACCTACGACTACCTCTACGGGATCGCTAAAGAGCTCGCGGACAGCGGTGAGATGGTGCTGCTCGGCGCAGGAGAGAAGGGCAAGGATCCGCTGGTGTTTCAGACGAACGCCACCCCCTATCGGGCGTTCCTCGAAGGACGGGTGGATGGCGCGCGCTACATGCTGCTGCTGCATTTGTCCAACATGGAGCTCAAGAAGGTGGACCGCTGATGTCGCTCTTCGAACTCTCGCAGGCGACCCCAGTCGGCCCGGGGACGCTCTCGCCCGCCGGAAGCATACGCGACAGCTCGCTGGCGAAGCTCGTCGCGGGTTACAAGAGGACCGTCGCCAGCCGTTACCGCGCGATGCTCCCGGGCGAGCTCGACGCCCTCCCGGCGGGGGAGCTGTGGGTCTCGCCGAAGATCGACGGGCAGCTTTGGTTCCTCGTGGTCGAGGGGGAGACGCACGCTCTGGTCTCGCCGAACGGGAAGGTGCTGGCGGGGCCTCTGCCGGTGCTGGAGGAGGCGCGCCGCTTCGTCGTCCCGCGAGCGCGGGGGCGCTTGGTTTTGGCCGGGGAGCTCTTTGCCATCCGGAAGGGGGGGCGCCCGCGCTGCGGCGATCTGGCGCAGGCCCTGGGCGCCGGGGACGTTCCTCGCCTTGGTTTCCACGCCTTCGACCTGCTCTCCGGGGGCGACGCGGACGACGAAGGGCCCATGCCCGCCTACCGACAGCGGCTGGAGGCGATGCAGCGCCTTTGCGCCGGGGGCAAGCGGCTGCAGGCCATCAAGACGGAGAGCTGCTCCGGCGCCGAGCGCGTTCGCCAGCTCTTCGCCGAGTGGGTCGAGGGCGGCAAGGGCGAAGGCCTGGTGGTGCGCACGGACGACTTCGGACGCATCTACAAGATCAAGGACGCCTTCACGATCGACGCGGCGGTGATCGGTTTCACCGAGCGCAGCGACGAGCACTCGCAGGTGCGTTCGCTGCTCCTCGCCGTCATGAAGGAGAGCGGCCAGTTCCAGGTCCTTGGGAGCTGCGGGAACCTCGGCAGCGGCGAGCAGCGTCGGCAGCTCTACGAAGCCCTCGCGCCCGCCGCGACTTCCTCGACCTACTCCTATGCGTCGAGCAGCGGCGCGCTGTTCAAGTTCGTGGCGCCCAAGATCGTGGTCGAGGTCAAGGTCACGGACATTCAGGTGGAGGACAGCTCCGGGCAGCCCATCTCGCGAATGGTTTTGTCCTTCGACGAGCGCTGGACTCAGGTCGCGCCGATGCCCGGCGTGAGCATCCTGCACCCCGTCCTCGAGCGGGTCCGCGACGACAAGGAGATATGCTGGCGGGACATCCGAGCCGAGCAGATCCTCGAACGGGCCTACGTGGACGCCATCGAAGGGGCGGCAGAGAAGGTCGAGCGTCTCAAGAGCGAGCTGTTGCGCCGCGAGGTCTACCGCAAGGAGACGAAGGGCAAGACGGCGGTGCGCAAGCTCTTGCTGTGGAAGACGAACAAGGAACGAGACCCGGACTGGCCCGCATATGTCGTGCACTGGACGGACTACAGTCCGGGCCGCAAGGAGCCCTTGCAGCGCAAGGTACGCCTCGCGCCGACCCTCGAGGCGGCGACGGCCATCGCCGACGGCATGGTGGCCGACGGGGTCAAGCGGGGCTGGAAGCCAGCGTGAGCGTCACGTGCGGGCCGAGACGCGAAACTCGTAGAGCTCCTTCTTCGAGTTGCGCTTGCGCAGGGTCACGATCTCGGGCTGCTTGAAGCCCGCGCGCTCCATGAGCTCCGCGTAGAGCGCTTCGACGGGGACGAGCTCGCCATAGAACGTCGAGTTGCCGACGACGTAGTGGATCGCGCCGCCTCGCGCGACCCGCGGGCGGAGCGCGCGTAGATGCTGTTCCGTGTCCTCGAAGTAACGGTCGAGATAAGCG
>JALVDI010000475.1 GCA_027009115.1 Polyangiaceae bacterium
GAGCTTGAACCAGGCCCGGGCAAAGGCGTCGGCCAGCTCCTCCGGGTTTTCGAGGAAGCGCCGGGAGATCGGCCCGTAGACGGGGTCCATCCGAAGCGCGAGGTCGGTGGTCAGCATGATGGGCTTGTGCCGCTTGCCGGGGATGTGGGCGTCGGGGACGAGGTTCGCGGTCTCGGGGTCGGTCGGCACCCACTGCCAGGCCCCGGCGGGGCTCTTTTCCAGGTTCCAGTCGTAGCGGAAGAGGAGTTCGAGGAAGCTGTTGTCCCATTTCGTGGGGGTATGCGTCCAGGCGCCTTCGAGCCCGCTGGTGATCGTATCGGGGCCCTTGCCCGTGCCGAAGCTGTTCTTCCACCCCAGACCCTGCTCCTCGATGGGAGCCGCCTCGGGCTCGGGGCCCACGTACTTGCCCGGATCGGCGGCCCCGTGGGTTTTACCGAAGGTGTGCCCCCCGGCGATGAGCGCAACCGTTTCCTCGTCGTCCATGCCCATGCGCCGGAAGCTCTCGCGGATGTCCTGCGCCGCCGCCAGCACGTTGGGTTCGCCGTTCGGACCCTCCGGGTTCACGTAGATCAGGCCCATCTGGACGGCGGCCAGAGGTTTCTCGAGCTCGCGCTCACCGCGATGGCGCTCATCGGCCAGCCATTCGGACTCGGGGCCCCAATACACGTCCTCCTCGGGCTCCCAGATGTCCACACGCCCGCCGCCGAATCCGAAGGTCTTGAACCCCATCGACTCGAGGGCGACGTTGCCGGCGAGGATCATCAGGTCGGCCCAGGAGATCTTGTTGCCGTACTTCTTCTTGATCGGCCAGAGCAGGCGGCGCGCCTTGTCGAGACTCACGTTGTCGGGCCAGCTGTTCACCGGCGCAAAACGCTGGTTGCCCGTCGCTCCGCCCCCGCGCCCGTCGAAGACGCGGTAGGTGCCCGCGCTGTGCCAGGCCATGCGAATGAAGAGGGGACCATAATGCCCATAGTCGGCCGGCCACCAGTCCCGGGAGTCGGTCATCAGGCGGCGGAGGTCCTCTTTCAGCGCCTCGTAGTCGAGTTCGGCGAAGGCCTCGGCATAATTGAAATCCTGACCCGTGGGCGTGAGCGTGGGCGGGTTTTGAGAGAGGATTTTCAGGTTCAACTGGTTCGGCCACCAGTCCCGGATCATGTTTCCTCCGAGGGTGGTGTTCTTGTAAACGTCCCCCGTTACCGGGCACTTGCTTTCCTCTTTCATCTTTGTTCTCCTTCCCATAAGGGTTTGGTTTTGAACCATTAACGACTTACGCATAACCGACGCGGGGCCGCGCGGCTCTTTCCATGAATTTAGCGACCCCCCGAGCACGGAGCAATGCCTTCGGTGAAGTTGCATGAAATCGTCCCGTACGTCGAAGGAATGCGTCAAGCCCTCTCGACGCCGCCTGAGCGCGTTCACCCCCGCTGGAGCTTGCGGTACTTGATCCGGTGCGGCCGGTCGGCGGCGTGGCCGAGGCGCCGGCGTCGGCTAACGGTGGAGTTGATCCGCGTCGCAAAGCGGCTTCGGCTCGAACGATTTGTTAGGCCGAGGCATTCTCACCCTGGCACAAGCGCTAGCGTCGCGCCCACGGGGTCCTCAACGATCGCATATGCGTAACCGCCATCGGCTCCCGTGGTCTCCTTGATTATCTTGCCCCCTCCCTCTCGCACTCGGCGGAGACTCTCGGCGAAGTCGCCGACGGGAAGGTAGATCATCCAGATAGGCGGCACACCCAGGTTCACGCCGCGTGCATGACAGACTCCCGCCGCCGGGTTTCCATCACCACCCAGCATGCTGTAGTCGGCGTAGCGCTCGCTTCCGTCCTCCATCTCGACGTCCTGCACCGACCAGTCAACGACCTGACGATAGAAGTCACGGATTGCCGAGGCGTCGGAGACCGTCAGGTCGAGCCAGGAGATGCAACCCACACGCGCCGCGGCGTCGCTCGATGCGACGCCCTCAGTCGAGGGGAACGCTTCCGAAGAAGTGACCGGGATGAGCCCGAACGCCGCGCCATTTGGATCGAGCAACACCGCCCACCGGCTCTTTCCGCTGTCATCTTTGGCATGCACAAGTTCAGTCCCGCTCAGATCAAGCGCACGCTTGACACTGGCCTCGACATCGGCGACCTGAATGTGCGGTATCCATTGGAGCGGGAGGTCTCCGTACTCCGCGCTGCAAGCGCCCACGCCGATGATCGGCATGCCTCGGTTGTTCGTCAGATCCTCGCGCCAAAGCGGATGCTCGCCCGTG
>JALVDI010000476.1 GCA_027009115.1 Polyangiaceae bacterium
GGGCCGTCTGCGTGGCGGACGGGGCGTCGGCCCGCTGCCGCCTTGCCTGCGACACGCGGCGACCGAGCTGCCCCGATGCCCTGAGCTGCGTCGAGGCCGAGGCGCCCCGGGGCCATTGCGCGCCGACGGCGACCGATTGAGCCGAGCATGAGCTTCCGCGCGTCGATTCCCATCCGCTTCGGGCACGAGGACCACGCGGGCCTCGTCTACTTTCCGCGCTTTCTGCACTTCTTCCACTGCGCCTTCGAGGATTTCTTCGCGGCTCAGGGACGCCCCTACAAGCAGGTGCTCGACGACGACGGCCTTGGCTGGCCGACCGTCCATGTCGAGGTCGACTACAAGAGCCCGCTCCGCTTCGGCGATCGTTTCGACATCGACGTCTGGGTCCACGAGCTCGGCCACAAGAGCGCGACCTTTGCGTATCGAGGAAGCTGTGCGGGGCGCCTGGTCGCCGACGCGCGGATTACCGTCGCTTGCGTCGATCTCCGCGTCTTCGAGGCGATCCCGATCCCGCCGCGCTATCGGCGGATGTTCGAGGCGCACGCCGAGCCGCCAGGGGACCTCTGAGCGGGCGGGGCGTCGGTCACGCGAGCAGGGTCACGAGGCCGACGATCACGGCGGCGCAGACCAGGTTGAGAGCAAAGCCCACGCGCATCATCGTCCGGGGACGCACCAACCCCGAACCGTAGGCGATGGCGTTGGGGCCCGTGGCGATGGGCAGCATGAAGGCGCAGCTCGCGGCCAGGCCGACGGCCAGGGCCGGCGGCACCGGGTCGACGCCGAGCTGGACGGCGACGCCGAGGACCAAGGGGACGATCATGTTCGCCGAGGCTGTGTTCGAGCACGCCTCGGTGAAGAAGATCGTGAAGACGGTCACCGTAACGGTCAGCGCAAAGAGGCTCTCGATGCCCGTCGCGGCGATGAAACCTCGGCCGATGGCTTCGGCCAACCCGGTCTCGACCATCTGGCTGCCCAGGGAGATGCCGCCGCCGAAGAGCATGATGATGCCCCAGTCGATCTGCGTGGCGTCGCTCCACGGAAGGACCCGCTCGCCTTCCTCGTCGGTCAGCGCGAAGAGCACGCTGGCCGCCAGGAGCGCCACGGCGCCGCCCGGCAGAGCAGCCGCGAGGGTTGCGCCGAGCTCGAGCCCCGCGGCCTTCAGCAGCCCAGGAACCATCCAGCCGACGACGGCGAGGGCGAACGCGAGGGCCGTCACGCGCTCGCCGCGGCTCCAGGGACCCCGCTCGGCGACCTCGACCTCCACCGGCGTCTCTCCGGCGGGCGTCGGCGCCAGGTGGCCCAGCACGAGGTAGGTCACGGCCGTCAGGAGCAGTGCGGCGGGCAGCCCGAAGGTCATCCAGCGGACGAAGCCGAACTCGACGCCGGTCTCGGAGAGCAGGCGGGCGGTGATCAGATTCGGCGGGCTGCCGACGAGGGTTCCCAGCCCACCGACGCTGCAGGCGTAGGCCATGGCCAGGACGTTGCCTTCGGCGGCCTCTGGCGGGGTGCGCTCCGAGAAGGTGCCCACGAGGATCGGGAGCAGGATCGCGGTGGTGGCCGTGTTGCTGATCCACATCGAGAGCAGCACGCCCGCGAGCATGAAGGCGAGCCGAATGCGTCGGGGCCGGGCCCCCACCCAGGGTGCGCCGACGATGGCGGCGGCGATGCGCCGGTCGAGTCCGTGCCTCGCCATGGCCCGGGCGATGAAGAAGCCGCCCACGAAGAGGAAGAGCAGCGGATCGGCGTAGGGTGCGAAGGCCGTCCGCGCGTCGCAGACACCGGTGACGATCATCGCCGGCGCGACGAGGAGCGCGGTCACGGCGATCGGCAGCGCCTCGGTGATCCACAGCACGATGACGGCGCCAAAGATCGCGGCGAGGCGGTGGGCCGGGGTTTTGAGGTCGAGCGGCGCCCACCATATGGCCGCGAAGACCGCCGGCGCGAGGAGCCGGCCGAGCCGCGGCACATCGACCCGGTTCGGAGTGCGGTGGGCCAAGGGCTAGGGCAGCAGGAAGGTGCCGTTCGGGTGCGCCGCCGCGCGCTCCTCGAAGGTGAGGAGCTCCGGAAGGACCGGGCGCTCGGCCTCGATCCACGCGGCGAGGGCGAAGAGGGCCTGGCCGCGATCTTCGTCCGTGGCCGTCCGACCGTCGCCGCGGTTGGCGAGGAAGAAGCTGTAGCTCGCCGTGTCTCGGACGCCGCGCGTCTGCCCACGCGCGAGCAAGTCGATTTGGTAAGGGCGCCCCTCGGGGTCG
>JALVDI010000477.1 GCA_027009115.1 Polyangiaceae bacterium
GTGCGGGATGCGCTACGACAGACGCTGGAGAGTGGACAATGGCTGCTGAGCGAGCGGACGACGCTGCTCGAGATTTTTACGGCTTCGTGACCGATGTGCTGCCCATCGGGCCAGAGGCGTTGGATTTGCGCGATCGGACACCATCGACTCAGCTGCGCGACCTGTCAGATCAAATCCTGGTCGAGGAGGCCCTGCGCGGCGAGCCGACGATGATCATGGACGAGGTGCTGGCCGATCACCCGGACAAGCCCATGGAGCGGTGGTGGTGGCACCTGGGCCGCATCCGGAGCGGGGACTATCCAGAGCAGCTGCTGCCGGCGCACGTGCGCCAGGTGTTGGCCGAGGCGGATCGCGCCTGATCGGCCGCGGGGCCAGCGCCCCTTCCCCATTCCCCTTCTGAGCGCGCCTGTGGGCCTTGCGCAAGTGGGTGTCCGCGAGCGGACGGGGTGTTCCCCTGCCCGTGGGATGTACCTCGACCAAGTCAGACGGGCGCCCTGCGGCCTCGGCCGGCTCGTTGAACAGCACCGTTTTGATCGCGAACGAACTCAGCGATGCCGCTTGGCGCTTGGCCTCCTCACCCAGGTCAGCCACGGCACCTGAGGCCTTCTTGAGTTCCTGCTCGGCCTGGATCGAATCGGCAGAGAGCCTGGTCTTGAGGTCTTCTTGCGCCATGGCCTTCTGGTATCACCTGCTGAACATCTCGCTGCCGCTGTTCTTCATCTCCATCACCATGATGTTCGTATGGCCTTCCGTCGCATGGGTCTATCTGGCGGGCGGCTCCTTGGTGGCGATCTTTCTTTCTATCCTCATTGGAGGATCCCAGGCGCCGGCTCAGCGGTTGTGACCGGTAAGAGCCATCGATCGAGATGCTCCACGGCCACCTTGTGTTCAGCGGTGATGCGTAGCTTGAGTTCGAGGTCGCCCGCCATGCTGCGCTATTGGATACAGATTGAAGTTTCGCTGATGCTGCTCGGTCTGTTGCTGTGGTGGGGTCCCACCAATACCCACACCGCGCTCGTCGGCATCGCATTGTTGGCCACCGGACTGATGATGTTCATCATCGGATGGGCGATCGTCGCATGGGCGGTGATCTCCGGCAGGGCAAGTTTCTTCCCACGCCGCCCCACCTGACTAAGCCGCCCGCTCCAGCGCCAGCAGCAGCGGGCCGACTTGGTCGAGATCGCGAATGGGCACGACGCGCTGATGGGTGGCCGGGTCGAAGCCTGGCGGCAGCCACCGCTCGGTCAGCCGGTAGCCGTCCGGGGTCGTGACGGTATACGGGACCGTCGCGTAGTCACTCTCCGGCAGCACGGAGATTCGGTTGTTGCCCCGGTCGGCCACCGCCCAGCGGCCCGGCGCAACGGGTGCCACGTCCCAAAGATCCTGGATCTCGCCGGACAGATTCGCGGCGCCCGCGCCGTACAGATCGCTGCTGCAGACGTAGACCCTGCCGTCCGAGAGCGACTGCACCTGACGCGGCCGACGGGTGCGCCAGGTGCTGAGCAGGTTCAGGCCATAAGTGGAGCTCAATCGTCCGTCGGCATAATTGCCTGGCGTGCCGTCCCCGTAGGTCCACAGGTGCAGTCCCGTGCTGAGCTGGAACGTGTTCCCCTCGGCCATAGGGATAAACCATGGGATCCACGCGCAGCCCCACGTCCGCCTCTGTGTTCCCCTCCCCCGTAGGGATGAACCGGCGCCCTTGCGGGCGCCGAACTGCTGCACCGCGGCATATTCCGCGCCGGAACCGACCTCTACGGCATCGCGCCCGTCGAGCCGGTAGCGGATCTGGCGCAGGTGGCCGGTCTCGCCGATCAGCGGGCGGTCATGGCCCTTGCGGGCGACGGTCACGGGCGAGAGCGGCTTCCATGGGCGCCCGTCCGGCCCGGTGCCCGTGGCGAAGCGCCGGCGCGTGGTATGCACGAGAGTCTCGCCGATGTCCTGGAGCGCCGGGCGCAGGTCGGTCAGGCGCCGTTGGAGCCGCCGGAGGGCTTCGGTCACTTCGCGGTCGTCGACTTCTATGGAGGGCATGAGATATACTTAAGTTGCATGTCGTGAGCAGTGACCGCGGAAATTCGGCGTCCGCGATGCCGCCTCAATGGTGCTGCACATGGAGGGACGGCCGGCCTCCCGCTGCTCACGGCGGTTTTCCCGTGATCAGCTTCAAACGTCCTACGCGAAATCGTTCGCGCAACGTTTTGATGCGCGGCCGATAGGTCGACACGATCACATTCATTGCCTTCCC
>JALVDI010000478.1 GCA_027009115.1 Polyangiaceae bacterium
CCCCGGCGTCCCCGCTGAATTCTGTGGGGACGGCGCCGACAACGACTGCGACGGCGCCATCGAGAGCGGCTCATGCCCGTGCACGGTGTTCGCGGCGGACGGTCGTACTTACGTCGCCTGCGACGGCGCCTATCTGTCCTGGAGCGACGCCCGCGCGCGCTGCGTGGCCCTCGGCGGCGACCTCGCCTTCGCCGAGACCTCCGCCGAACACGCGGTGCTCGTCGCCGCCCTGGGCGCTCTCGCTGCGTCGGAGTACTGGCTCGGTGGCAGCGACGGCGACGACGAAGGCACGTGGCAGACGGTCACAGGGACCGAGTTTACCGACTGCGGCTTCCTCGGGTGCGACTGCGTGAGTGTCGAGAGCTGCCACTGGAGCAACGGCGAGCCGAACGACTGGTTCGGCGAGGACTGCCTGGAGCTGTGGAACGGCGACGAGTGGAACGACGCCGACTGCTCCGACACCCTGGCCTTCGTCTGCGAGCTCGCCTCATCCACGTAGTACTTGCGTCGATCCGTTCGAGAGGAGGCGTTGTCGTTCGACTCGACCGGTGGCAGAGTCCGCGGATGACGACGCGATTGCTGCTCCTTGCCGTGCTCTCGGCACTGGTCGGTTGTTCCTGGGTCGTCGACGCCGGAGACTATCGCGGCGACTCGGACGGCGGCACTGCCACAGACGGCGGCACTGCCACAGACAGCGACATTGCCGCGGACGGTGGCGGGCCGGCCGCGGTCCGGGACGGCGGAACAGAGAGCTGCGCCTTCCCCGATGCGGGCTCGTGCGAGTGTTCGCACCTCACCGTGTCCCTTCCCAGCGGCGCCATGCGCGACTACGTCGTCTGCGCGCACGTGGCGGTCGGCTGGCTGGCAGCCCGCGCCTTCTGCCGGTCCCTCGGCGGGGAGCTCGCCTTCGCCGAAACGGACGAGGAGCACACCGCACTGGTCGGCCTCCTCGACGGGTTCGCTTCGAGCCCGCGCAACTACTGGTTGGGTGCCACGTACGTCCCCGTGGAGCGGGCCTGGAAAACCGTCGGCGGCGTCGCGTTCACGCAGTGCGCGGGCTCCGACGGTTGCGCCTGCACCAGCGCCGTCGAAGCTTGCCACTGGGATGAAGGCGAGCCGAACAACGGGACCGAGCGCTGCGTCGAGCTGCGGTTTCGCGGCGGGACCGTTGGGACGTGGAACAACCTCGATTGCACCACGCGGCGCCAGTTCGTCTGCGAAGGGCCGTTTGACACCCCGGCGACCGGCGGGTAGTCGTTTTCGCGGAGCACGGCTGTCACCGAACATCGTTCGGTCCGCTGCCCTCGACGAACCGCACGGCCCCGG
Organism: Polyangiaceae bacterium; assembly: GCA_027009115.1. Lineage (GTDB taxonomy): Bacteria > Myxococcota_A > Polyangia > Polyangiales > Houyiibacteriaceae > JALVDI01. Next base: position 1,327 of record JALVDI010000478.1, read on the forward strand.
CCAGGGACCGCTCGACACGTTCCACCCGAGGCCCCGATGTACGAGCTGGACGCCATCGACACCCGCTTGCTGAACGAGCTGCAGGCCGACGCGAAGATCTCGCTCAAGCGTGTGGGCGAGAAGGTCGGCCTAAGCGCGCCGGCGGTCATGGAGCGGGTGCGGAAGCTCGAACAAGCAGGAATCATCCGGGGCTACCACGCCCAGATCGACGCACGGGCCGTCGGTATCGACGTGAGCGGCTTCATCGGCGTGATGATCAAGGACCCCGAGCGCCTCGAAGCATTCGAAACCTGGGTCGTGGACATCCCTCAGGTGCTCGAGTGCCACCACGTGACCGGCGGCTTCACGCTCTTGCTCAAGGTCAAGGCCCGCAACACCTCGGCGCTCGAGACGCTCATCCGTAAGATCCGCTCGTTCCTCGGAGTGGACGGAACCGAGACGATGATCGTGCTGTCGACGAGCGTCGAACGCGTGCCGGTGCAGCTCGATATACCCGACGGCTCGCCCCGCCGACGGAGGAAACGACGATGAGCCGATGGATCGCCCTGGCCCTCTTGGTCGCCTGCTCCGCCGACCCGGTCGGACCCCGCTTCGACTCCGGCTCGGGTCGGCGCGATGCCGCGGGCCGCGACGGGGGCTTCGCCTTCGACGCCGGCGGCTCGGACGCGGCACGCTCGGACGGAGGCTCCGATGGCGACACCTCGGACGCGCCGATGGACGCGGCGCCCGCCTGCGTTCCGCGCGGGAGCTGCGATCCCCTCGCGCCGGTGAGCCCGTGTCCAGCGGGCCAGTCGTGCCGCCCCGACAGCGGCGGCAACTTCCGCTGCGCAGCCGTCGAACGCGAACCCTTTGGCCTCGACGAAAGCTGCACGACCGCTGCCTCCTGCGAGCCGGGGTTGCTCTGCCTCGAC
>JALVDI010000479.1 GCA_027009115.1 Polyangiaceae bacterium
CTCCGTTGGCCTCCGACGGGAGGCGAGCGCGGGGACCGCCACCGGAGTGGTCTTCGAAGACCGAGGGGCCGGCTTCGCCGACACCTCGACGCGACTGGCCGGGGCCACCGTCCGAGTGCGAGAGACCGGCGCCGCCGTCGCGACGGATACCCGGGGCTCCTGGCGGATCGATCTGCCCCCGGGCACCTACCACCTCGACGTGACCGCCGGCTCGTATCTCCCGGCCGCGCGCGAATGTGTCGTCACCGCGGGCGCCCAAGCGTGGTGCTCCGTCGGGCTCGTGCGCCCTGCACGAACGGGCGTGCTGCAGGGCGTCGTCTACGAAGGCGACGACCTCGCCCGGCGCGTCGTCGGCGCGCGCGTGCGGATCGTCGAGAGCGGCGCGTCCGACTTCAGCCAGGAGGGCAACGGCTTCTGGAGCTTCGATCTGCCGCCCGGCCGCTACACCGTCGAAGCAAGCGGCGAGGGGCTCACGACGAACTCCCGCACCTGCGAGGTGGCCGCTGGCGCCGAGACCTGGTGCTCGGTGTCCGTGCGCTCCGCGGGGCACGGGGGCGGTCTCGAGACGATGCGCGTCGAAGAGGACGCGGCGGTGGAAGGAGAAGCCATGGGTGGGGCGCCGATCTATGCCGACGATCCGGGCTACAGCGGCGCGACGGGCACCCTGTCCGGCTGCAGCGCCGGCGGGGAGGGAGCTGGCGGGGCCAGCCTGGCGCTGCTCGTCCTCCTCGGGCTGCGCTTGCGCCGTCGCCGTACCCTTGCCGCCTGTCTGGGCACCCTGGCGCTCGTCGGCTGCGGAACCGCGGAGGAGCCGTCGCACGAGCCGCTCACGGACGAGGTGCAGGCGCCCAGGGCAGCCATCGAGCTACCCGCCGAGCTCGGGCGGCAGGTACACCTGACCGACCTCGAGGTCGTCGCCGAGGGCGACTGGGCCGACGTGACCCTGGCGCCCACCGGCGATCGCGTCGCCTTGAGCCACCCCGGCTACGAGGGGGTGAGCGTGGCCGAGGTCTCCGGCGGCGGCCCGCGGCTCGTGGCGACGGGAGCGCGCGCGGGCTATCGACCGGTGTGGCGTCGCGATGGGCTGGCCCTGGGGCTCCGGGTGCCGGGCGAGACGAGCACCGCCATCCCCACCCGCGCGGTCGATCTGAGCGGCCTCCGGACGGCGCCGGTCGTGCCCCAGAGTCCGTTCCGGGTGCGGGTCACCGAGACCGGGGCCATCGCCCTGCGCAGCGGGCCCGCCGAGGACCTGATCGCGCCCCCGGGCGACCGCTACTTCGCACCCCAGGTCTCCGAAGACGGGCGCTGGGTCGCGTTCGAAGGCCTCTCCACGGGGCTGTACCTCCACGAAACCCGGGAGGGCCGGACCTTCCACCTGGGCGCGGGCTCCCACCCTCGCTTCGGCGGACGCTACCTCGTCTTCGAGCGCACCGAGGACGATGGGCACCAGGTGACCGCCGGCGATCTCTACCTCGTCGAGCTCAGCGGCGAGGTGCCGGCACTGACGCGACTTACGAGCGGGCCGGAGGTCGACCAGGCGCCTTCGATCGTGGGGGACCGGGTGGCCTTCCTGCGGGACGATCGGGTCGTGGTGGCGACCTTGCGCTGAAGTGGTCTCCGCGCGCTCCTTCGCTCGCCCGGCTTGCCGTGGCACGCTGTCGTCCGATGGCCACCTCGTCGATGGCTCTGCTCGAGCGTCTGGTCGACGCCGCCCTCGATGCCCCAGGGCCGATCCTCTGGCTCACGGGTGCGGGCATCTCCGCCGAGAGCGGCGTGCCGACGTTCCGCGGCGAGGAAGGCTACTGGCAGGTCGGTTCGAGGAACTACCATCCCCAGGAGCTCGCGACCTTCGCGGCGTTCTCGGCGATGCCGCGGGAGATCTGGTCGTGGTACCTCTACCGGCGAGGCGTCTGCCATGGGGTCGAGCCGAACGCCGCACACCGCGCCCTCGCCTCCCTCGAAGCGCACCTGGGCGAGCGCTTCGTGCTCGTGACCCAAAACGTGGACGGCTTGCACCTACGGGCCGGCAATTCGCGGGCGCGGACCTACGAGATCCACGGCAACCTCGACTTCATGCGTCCCGTCGGAGGCGACGCGATCGTTCCCATCCCGGCGGCGATCCCCGTCCGCTGGCCCAAAGAGCGCCGCGTAACGGTCGCCGAGCAGGCGCTGCTCCAAGTGGACGGTTGCCCCGCGCGGCCGCACGTCCTTTGGTTCGACGAAGCCTACGACGA
>JALVDI010000480.1 GCA_027009115.1 Polyangiaceae bacterium
CGGCGCTGGCTTTGCGGGGCTGAACGCCGCCTGGGAGCTGCAGCGCAACGGCATCCACGTCCGCGTCGTCGAGGCTCGGGATCGGGTCGGGGGCCGCTCCCTGAGCCGGCGCTTCGGCAGCGACACACTCGACCTCGGCGGACAATGGCTCGGGCCGGGTCAACGGCGCGCCTTGGCGCTCGTGCGCGAGCTGGGCCTCGAGACCTTCCTTCAACCGCACGCAGGAGGCAAACTCCTCGAGCTCGCCGGCCGAGTGCGGCGCTACGAAGGGACCATCCCCCGCGTCGATCTGCCGAGCCTTCTGCTGCTTCAGGCGACCATCGAACGGCTCGAACGGCTCCGCCTGAAGGTTTCCGTCGACGCGCCGTGGGAAGCGCCCCAGCGCTGGGACACCCTCACCCTCGAGACCTGGCTGCGACGCAACGTACCGACGCCGAGCGCGCGGCGGCTCCTGACGATCGCAGCTCGGGCGATCCTGGCGGTCGAGCCCGCGGAGCTGAGCTTCCTCCACTTCCTGTTCTACCTCAACAGCGGCGGCGGCCTGATGCGCCTGGCGAACGTCGAGGGCGGAGCTCAGGAGCGTCGAGTCGTCGGTGGGACCCAGCAAATCGCCCAGGGGCTGGCGGCACGCCTCGACGAGCCGGTGCTCCTCGACGCCCCGGTGCGCGCGATCGTTCAGGACGGCAGCGGCGTCCGCGTCGAGAGCGACCGCGGCACCCTCCGAGCCGAACGGGTCGTCGTCGCCCTGCCGCCGGCGCTCGCCGCCCGAATTCACTACGCGCCGGCGCTCCCGGCGAAGCGCGACCAGCTCACGCAGCGGATGGTCATGGGCTCGGCCATCAAGGTGCTCGTCCGCTACGAGCGCGCGTTCTGGCGCGACGAGGGGCTCTCCGGCGAAGCCGTGAGCGACCAGGGGCCGCTGCGTTTGGTCTTCGACGACTCCGCTCACGACGGATCCCAGGCATGCCTCGTTGGCTTCTTCCTGGGCCACACGGCGCTGCGGTACAGCGACCGACCCAACGCACGCCGGCGCGCGGCGCTCGAGACGCTCGCGCGGCTCTTCGGGCCGCAGGCTCGCGCCCCGGTGGACTACGTGGACCAGGATTGGCCTGCCGAACCCTTCAGCCGCGGCTGCTACGTGGGGATCTTGGGGCCGGGCGCCTGGACCAGCTGCGGCGACGCGCTGCGGGCGCCCTGCGGCCGCATCCACTGGGCCGGCACGGAGACGGCCCGCGAGTGGTGCGGCTACTTCGAGGGCGCCCTCGAATCCGGCGAGCGCGCGGCCCGGGAAGTCCTGCGCGGCTGACGGCCCACCCCACGGCCTCTCCGTGCCGCCCGGGAGCATCGGCCCGGCGTATCACGTAGGTGCCTCGCGGGCGCGATCCATCACCTTCGGACTGCCCGCTGCGCCGGCTCAGAAGAGCGACGAGGGACTGGTCGGGCGCCCGAAGGCGCCCCACGCGCTGATGAGGGTGGAGCGGTAGATGTGCGGCCGCTCGGCGGTGCCTTGGCTCACCTCGTGCCCCTCGGGGAGCGGCTCGTCGGGCAGAGTCGTCTTTTCGAGCTCGCCGAGACGGTTCTCGTGCGCCACCAACACCGGGAAGTGGCCGTCTCGAATCAGCTTCTCGGCGACCGAACCCAGCACCATTCGCTTCAGGCCGCTCCGCCCATGGGTGCCGACGACGACGAGGTCCGCGTCGTAGTCGACGGCGACCTGCCGGACCACGTCCTCGGGAGATCCGAGCCGGACGTGGAGCCACACGGGCACGTCCTCGTAGCCGAGGTTCAGATCCTCGAGCGCCTTGAAGACCTTCTTCCAGATCTCGCGGGGAAGCCGCTCGAGGGCCTCGTCCTGTTGTTCGATCTTGCTGCCCGCACCGAGCTCGCTGCGCGTCACGGCGTGCGCGATGTGGACGACGGCGTCGCGGCCCGCGGCCAGCTCGAGGGCCTGCTTGAGGGCGCGCTCGCCGCATTCGCCAAGGTCCAATCCCACCACAAGCGTCCAGCTCTTCTGTTGCGCCATCGTTCTCCTGCTCCCGGCCCCGCGGGGCACCCCGTTTGCTAGTCTGCGCGCCTAGGCTCATGGAGCCGTCGCACGCAGCGACGAACTAGCAACGAGCGAACCAACAGGAGAAGAGAGATGCAGGCTCCCCGCCATATCGTGGTCGGCACCGACCTCTCGGACGCCAGCAAGGGCGCCCTCGAGACCGCGGCCTTCTTCGCCGAACAGTACGACGCCAAGGTCACCCTCTGCAGCGCCTTCGATCCGACTCCCTTCGTGGTCCCCGTCGCCATCCCGGGCCCGTCCGAGATCCTCGCGGCCGCAGACGAAGAGGTCGAGGGCTCGGTGCTCGCGTCTCTCCGCTCGCTCCGGGACGAGTTTTTCCAAGGACGTACAGACAAGGTCGAGGTCGTCGCGCTGCGGCATCCGTCGGCCGGCGAGGCGATCGCCGAGCTGGCGCGAGACAAGGACGCCGACCTGGTGGTCGTGGGCTCCCATGGACGCACCGGCATCCGCCGAGTGCTGCTGGGCTCCGTCGCGGAGAAGGTCGTCCGCATGTCCCCTTGCGATGTCCACGTGTCGCGCTCGAAGGAGCGCTGAGCGCGCAGGGAATGCGCCCAGCGGCGAGTTCGCGCATTCTGTGCACTGAAGCGGCGCCGGCTCCGGAGACGCCGCCAACCTCGGATGCCGGCATGAGCCCTGCAGCCGCGACGAAGGAAGGTACTCATGGAAGCACTCAAGCCCTCCGAGATCCGCCAGCGCATCCTCGATCAGCATCAGACACTGCGGGAGAAGCTCGACGCGCTCGAAGACGGCGTAACGCGCCTGAAGGCGGGCGATGCCTCCCTCCTCGACGAGCTCAAGAAACGTGCGTCGGAGCTCCATGACCACCTCTGCCGGCACATCGACGACGAGGAGGCGCTCCTGCTGCCGGAGCTCGAACAGGCCGATGGGTTCGGCCCAGCGCGCGTCGCCGCGCTCCGCCAAGAGCATGCCGAGCAGCGGGCAACCCTGGCGCAAGTCACCGACGCGATCGTAACGAGCACCGACCCCCAAACGCTGGCCGAACGCATTGAGGCGCTCATCGCGCGCATCCGCGCCGACATGGAAGAAGAGGAGGCGACGCACCTCTCGCCGTCCGTGCTCAAGGACGACATCATCACCTCGGGGTTCATCGGCTGACGCCTGGAGGCGACGTGGGCGACCGCAGCGAAGACGCCGAGACGCGCCGACGAGGGCCCCGCGACGAGCAGCCCCCAGGGCGGGTCCTCGTGGTCGACGACGAGGCGAACGCCCGCGACGCTCTCGCCGAGCTCCTCGCGGAGGAGGGCTACCTGACCGACACGGCCGCCGACGGACGGGACGCGCTCCAAAAGATCCCGCGCTTCAACCCCGACGTCGTGTTGACGGACCTCAAGATGCCGCGCCTCGACGGGCTGGGGCTGCTGCGCGAGGCCAAGCGGGAATACCCCCACATCGCCTTCCTCGTGATGACCGCGTTCGGCTCCATCGAAACCGCGGTGGAGGCCATCCGCCTTGGTGCCGAGACTTACCTCACCAAGCCCCTCGAAATGGACGCCGTGTCGGCACTTGTGGGGCGGGGGCTCGAAAAGTCGAGGCTGAGCGCCGAGGCCGCGCGGCTGCGCGAACAGATCGGCGAGCGCCTCTCGTTCCGGGGCATCCTCGGAGACCACCCGTCGATGCAGCGGGTCCTCAAGATGGTGGCCCAGGTCGCGCGAAGCCGCGCCAACGTCCTGATCACCGGAGAGAGCGGCACGGGCAAGGAGCTCATCGCCTCGGCGATCCACCACAACTCCAAGCGCAAGGACGGCCCCTTCGTACGGCTCAATTGCGCCGCCCTCGCCGAGTCGCTCCTGGAGTCGGAGCTCTTCGGGCACGAGAAGGGGTCGTTTACCGGCGCCGCCGGTCGCCGGCGCGGCCGCTTCGAGCAGGCCCATGGGGGCACCCTCTTCCTGGACGAGGTCAGCGAGATCGCCCCGGCGACCCAGGTCAAGCTGCTGCGCTTTCTTCAGGAGCGCGAGTTCGAGCGCGTCGGGGGCAACGAGACGATCCGCGTGGACGTGCGCGTCGTCGCGGCGACGAACCGCGACCTCAAACAGCTGGTCGACACCGGTGAGTTCCGCGAGGACCTCTACTACCGTCTCGACGTCGTGCAGATCGACGTCCCTCCGCTGCGCGCTCGCCGTAGCGACATCCCCGCCCTCGCGCATCACTTCCTGCGAAAGTACGCGCAGGAGAACGAGTCGCCCGTGGAAGGGTTCACGGACGCGGCGCTCCATGCGCTGATGGCTTACCCGTGGCCGGGCAATGTGCGCGAGCTCGAGAACGCCATCGAGCGCGCCGTCGTCCTCAGTGAGAGCACGTCCATCGATGTCGATCTGCTTCCCTCGCTGGCGACGGACGCTCCCCACGACGGGGGCGACCTCGGGCTGCTCATCCCCGGCATCACGATGGCGGAGGTGGAGCGCATCGTGATCGAGCGCACCCTCGACGCCGTGGGTGGCTCCACCGCCAAAGCGGCCGAGATCCTCGGGATCAGCCGGCGGAAGATCCAGTACCGGCTCAAGGAATGGAGCCAACGATAGTGCGCCTCTCCATCGTCGGCGCCTCCGGAGCCACCGGGAGACTCCTCCTCGAACGCTGCCGGGCCGTAGGCCTCGAGGCGCGGGGAGTCTCCCGGCATCGGCCGAGCCCAACCTCGGTCCCATCCCCTTGCGAGCACGGCTCCGAGGCGGCGATGCTCGAGCATCGCCCCACAGGAGCAACGCCGCCATGAGGCGTCCCAGGGATTTCCGAAACGGCAAGGGTCCGAAGGCAAGGGTCCACCCTTTTTGCCGGGCTTCGATTCAGGGGCTGGGGATCTCGCGGACGCAGCGGAAGCCGAAGGTGGGCGGATGGTTCATGCGCAGCAGGCGCTCGGCGCCGTCTTCGCTGAGCGGGCGGCGGGCGCTGACGCGCATCTCCGTGGCGGGGCTGTCGTAGCTGCCGCCGCGGGTGGAGCGGGTGAGGCCGACGTAGCTCCTGTTCCATGGCGCCCGCGCCTCAGCGGACATCCTTGACGCGCTCTTCATGGCGACAGTCTTGCCGGTTCGGGTGACGAAAAGAATCGCGGCAACTCGATGATAGACCCCAGTGCGCAGTCGATGTCACACCCCTGGGATAGCGTACCTCTTTCACACGAAGGAGGCAGGGCATGTGGCTCTTCACGACGGAGGGATTCTTCAGCATCGTCCAGAAGCCGGGCGAAGCCGAGCTCACGATCCGCGCCCGAAGTCGCGCTGATCTCGAGCGGCTCGCCAAAGGCAGGGATCTCGGACCGATCATCGAGGGCGGCGGTACGGACTACCCCTACCGGCTGCGAGCGAGCCGTGAGGCGGTGGCACTCATGGCTCTCGATCAGGTGCGCGGGCTCGACTACTCGAACTTCAAGTCTGCCGTAGCCAAGCGAATGGGGGCCACGCGCTCTCACACTTATGGAAAGGTGTGGAGCACATTGCTCGCGATCAGCGAAGAACACGATGCGACGGGTAACCACGCAGCGGACCCGCCGCCGAAGGGGCTGAAGCAGGCCTACGGTGGCGTGGTCCTTCGCGGAAACGAAGTGCTCTTGCGGCGCGCGGCCGGTAACTTCAACGGCTACGTGTGGAGCTTCCCCAAGGGAAAGCCCAAGGGCGACGAGTCGCCGGAGCAGACCGCCTTGCGGGAAGTGAGAGACGAGACTGGCGTGGTCGCTCGGATCGTCGGTGAGCTGCCCGGTTGGTTCAGCAGCGCGCTGAGCGCGACGAAATTCTTCGTGATGGAGATACTCGAAGAGACTGGCCGCTGGAACGAGGAAACGGAGAGCATCGAGTGGGTACCCCTCGACGAGGCGGCGGACTGGATAGGCAAGACGCGGAACGGCAAGGGTCGGGAGCGCGATCTCGCGGTGCTGCAGGCCGTTGGCACCTTCCGTCCGCGCAGTGAATGACGGACCGAGGACAGGAGGAAGGACCATGAGCATTCGACGCTGGCTCGTCATCGGCGACCCTCAGACCACGCTGGAGAAGCTTCTGTCCGTGCTCGAGCACAACGGCGCACTTGACGACGAAGGCAGGCTTCGGGAGGACGTCGGCCTCGTCTCGATGGGCGATCACTTCGACTACCACATCGACGGCACCGAAGAGGCGCGGCTCGCCGCGGCGGCTGAGGGAACGAAGGTGCTTCGCTGGTTCGCGGGTCATCCGCGAGAACGGGTTCGCATCCTGGCGGGGAACCACGACCTCGTCCGCGTACAGGAGTTGCATGCCGTCAGCGACGACGAGTTCCGCGCCATCCGGTCGGGCGAGCTCTCCGACGGGGACCTGGCGAATCACCACCCGACTATTCCCACCCGAAGCTGCTGCCAGCGCGACTTCAGCGCGTTCACCACCGAGCAGCGCGAGCTGGTTCAGCGGCTCCTTCTCGAGGGCCGCTTCGACCTCGCACTCCACGGCGAGATCGACGGGGCTTCCTGCCTGCTGACCCATGCGGGGATCACTCGCCGAGAACTCCGGATCCTGGATGCGGAATACGAACGGGACGTGAGGGCTCTCGCGGCACGGATGAATGAGGCCTTCGCCGGGGCGATCGACGCGGTGCGAAGCCGGTGGGAGGCCGGGGAAACAGTGCCGCTCGACCTCGCGCCTCTCCATCGAACCGGCCACTCGGGGGTGGAGAGCGGCGGGTGTCTCGCACACCGCCCCGCGAACCCGGAGCGGCCCGGAGCCGACCACGAGTGGGAGTTTCATGCCGAGTTTCCTCGTCGCTTCGATCCCCGGTTCATGCCGAAGGGCGTGACGCAGGTGGTGGGGCATACCCAGCACCGGAAGCTGAAGAAGGAGCTGCGGCCGTGGGTCGACCCTCGCACTCACGATGTGGAGCACCGCCTACGGACCGTCGTGGTCGACCAAGGGGTTCGCTACGTCCCGGGCGTCGTCACGGCCGAGGCCCATGAGGCCTCGCTGGTATGTACGGACTTTGCGCTCCACCAGGCACCGGCGACCGTGGAGCTCTTGGAGATGCGCGTGTGCGGGTGAACGCGCACCTGACCGCGTGTTTCAGTCCTCGCAGTGCAGTGCCTGGCTGAGCCGTTCCCCGACTTCGCGAATGAATGCGACCAGTTCTTCCCCTCGTTCGTCCACGAGGGTGGAGAGTGCGTCGTCTCGAATCGCTGGTTGCTTGGCTTCGGGTTTCGCGATCGGGAAGCGACGAAGCACCTCGCCCCTGAACCACCGCGCAACCTCCTCGCCGCCTAGCCGGTAGAGGGTCTTGTCGCCCACAAAGTAGAGCGACCGCTCGAACAAACGGATGAGGTCCACCGATACGTCCGGCTCGGGGGTGAGATCCAAGACCAGAGCGCGCGTTCCAGGCCGCCAGCTGACGATTTCGGACGGGAGCCCTTCGTTGAGATGATGGAAGGCCTTCTTCGCAGGAGCTTCCGCAACCTTTTCGAGCCATTCCTCAACGCCCGACAGCTTCTCGGCGGCCGCTGTTCGGTACGAGGGCGCTGACACGCGGCTCGACAGGGAACCCTCAGCTTGAACGAGCTGACCGACTGGGGCCACGGCGAGATGACCCATTCGGATCTCGCCCTCAAGTAGCAGCTTCGCGGTACGTGCCAGCTCCTCATCGAGCTGCTGCACTTCCGGACCGCTTCCGGACGACATGGCGGCCAAGGAACCAGCCAGAATCACCCGCTCGTCGGCCACGCCAGCCTCTGGCTCCGCATCCACTCTTGCGATCTGTAGGGCGTCGAGACGTAGGGACCCATCTCGCAGGTCGTCTAAGCGCTCCCCCAACCATCGGACGGTCAGCGCGAGGCTGCGCGGAATGTCATCGCTACAGATAGCCAGGATCAGCCGCTTCTTCTCCAGAGCCACGGCCGCCTGAGCGACCATTTCATCGGTACCGAGCTGGTACTCGATGCCCCGAGTCGCCAGTTCGTCGCGCAGCTCGAGCCACTGAGGCGACTTCAGTCGTTGCGTGATGGCCGCGGTGAAATCCGCCGGAGGCATCTCAGCCAGGCAGGCCCCGTACTGGAGGATCTGCCCGAGGGCCGCGCGACTCCGCAACTCCGCATTCGAGCCCTTCTTGTCCTCACAGAGCACGAGGTGGGGCGGATTCTCCGAATCATCGTACAAGAACAAAGCGTCCAGCCAACGCATTTGCGTCTCGGCAGCGACCGCGAGCTGGCCGCCGACCGTAGCACCCGCGAGCGGAATTACGGCGTTGTCGTGCTCCCCTTCAGACAGGAGCTCACTGAGGACTTCGGGGTGCTTCAGCAAGAAGTCGTCGAGGTCGGCTTCATTGGTCCAGCGTCCACGGCTCAGGACCTTTTTCTCGTCGCTATCGTAGATGATCAAGGTGGCTTCCGCTCCTTGGAAACGAAACAGTGCCGGTTCGGGCGCAGTGTATAGTAGCGAAAGGTTCTGTCCAGGATGAGGTAGCGAAGAGCAAGAGTGGGGGTCGGACGTGGTTGTATAGGATGCGCAACCGCATCAGGTGCGGGCGGAGAGGGCGGAGCGACGAGGGTAGGTCCTTGGTGTCGGAGACCTCGCGCCGCCAGGTCCCGTTGATGCGTTTGACGCGCGCTCGGCTGCGGGGAGCGTGGAGCGAGGGCAAACAAAGGGATGCCACGGGTGCGATTGGCGGCCGCGAACTCGGAGCTT
>JALVDI010000481.1 GCA_027009115.1 Polyangiaceae bacterium
ACCCGCGTGGTCGATGTGGCCGTGGGTCAGCAGAATCATCCGCAGGTCGGGGGCCGGGTCGAGACGCTTGAGCGCCCGGGGGAGCTCGTCGGACTCACCGGTGTCGACGACGGCGCTCTGCCCCGTTGCCTCATCGGTGATCAGATAGGTGTTCACCTGAAACATGCCCACGGTGAAGGTGCGGACTTGCAGCATGGGACCGTCATAGCGCGTGGCCCGGGCCGCTCAACACGGCCGGCTCGCCGAGGAGCCCCCCATGCGGTAGGACGACCCCGTGACGGGCTCGACGAGGACGGCGCTGCGCCAGGAAATCCACCAAGGCGACTGCCTGGACGTACTGCCGGGTCTCGGCGCGCGCTTCGCCCGGCTCGTCTACATCGACCCGCCCTTCAACACGGGCAAGGTGCAGCGCCGAACCCGCATCCGCGCCACCGCCGACGACCACGGTAGCCGCGGCGGCTTCGGTGGCAAGCGGTACTCGGTCGAGACCCTGGCGAGCAGCGCCTACGCCGACCGCTTCGACGACTACGTCCACTGGCTGCTCGTCCGCATCGAAGCGGCGCTGCCGTGCGCGACGGACGACGCATCGTTCTTCGTCCACCTCGACGCCCGCGAAGTCCACTACGTCAAGGTCGCCCTCGACGCCCTCTTCGGGCGCGCCTCGTTCATGAACGAGATCGTCTGGGCCTACGACTTCGGCGGCCGCACGAAGAAACGCTGGCCCGCCAAACACGACACGATCCTGTGGTATGCCCGCAACCCGAAACGCTACGTCTTCGACTACGAGGCCATGGACCGGATCCCCTACATGGCGCCGGGCCTCGTGAGCCGAGAGAAGGCCGCCCGCGGCAAGACCCCGACCGACGTCTGGTGGCACACCATCGTCCCGACGAACGGACGCGAGAAGACCGGCTACCCAACCCAGAAGCCCCTCGGCGTGCTCGAACGCATCGTCAAGGTCCACAGCCAGCCGGGCGACATTGTCCTCGACTTCTTTGCCGGAAGCGGGACCGCCGGCGCAGCGGCGGCGGCGCACGGCCGGGGCTACGTCCTCGTCGACGAGAACCCCGACGCGATCGCGGTCATGCGGCAGCGACTGGGCGCGCCCTGAGCCCGACGCGGGGGATCGCCTTGCTGCTATCCTCCCCCGCGACGAACGCGCGCGAGCGAACCGGAGCGGAGAAGTGAGTCATGGACAAGCTGACGCAGAACATCCTCGTCCCCACCGATTTCTCGAAGACCTCCGAGGTCGCCCTCGATGCTGCGCGGATCCTCGCCCTCCAGAACGGCGCGAAGGTCACCGTCGCGCACGTCTACGACACCAGCGGCGTGCTCTTGGGGGGCGAAGGCGCCTTGGAAGAAGGCCACGGCCTCGACCAAGAGACCGAGGCGAGGATCCACCGAGAGCTCAGGAAGCTCGCCGACGCGCATCTCGAGGGCGTGCCCGCCGTCAAAACGGCCCTCATTATCTCGCGCAACGAGGCCGAGGGGATCGTCGACTACGCGGAGAAGGAAGACGTCGACATGATCGTCATCACCACCCACGGGCGCACGGGCCTCAAGCGGATGATGATCGGCAGCGTGGCCGAGCGCGTGGTCCGGCACGCGCCCTGTCCGGTGTTGACCTTGCGCGTCCGACGCTGAAGGCAGGCGCGAACCTCCTCGGGTCCCTTGGGCGCCGCGTTCGTCCCCTCGGCGGTTTCGCCGCCTGCCATCCGGCGCTATACCGGCTCACCATGCAGATCAAGGTCAACGGCGAGGAGCGGACCGTCGCCGAAGGCACGACCGTCGCCGCGCTCCTCGCGGAGCTCGGCCTCGGCGACACCCTCGTCGCCGTGGAACGCAACGAGACCATCGTCCCCCGCGCCGATCACCCGACCACCGAGCTGCAACCCGACGACCAGATCGAGATCGTTCACTTCGTCGGCGGAGGATGACCATGAGCGACGCGCTGACCGTAGGCCAACACGAGTTCCGTTCACGGCTGCTGGCGGGCACGGGGAAGTACCCGAACCTCGCGACGGCCAAGGCCGCCCTCGAAGCGAGCGGCTGCGAGGTGGTGACCGTCGCAGTGCGGCGGGTGAACCTCGACGACCGCAGTGAGGGCTCGATCCTCGGCGTCCTCAGGGAGGGGGGCTACACGATCCTCCCCAACACCGCCGGCTGCTACACCGCCAAGGACGCCCTGCGCACCGCGCGCCTCGCCCGGGAGATGCTCGGCACCGAG
>JALVDI010000482.1 GCA_027009115.1 Polyangiaceae bacterium
AAGGCAAGACGGCCCGTGGCTCGAAGAGGGCATCCGGGTCGACCGCGAGCCGACTCAGCACGAGGGCGGAACCGACGACCGAGGCCGCGAAGAGCCGACGAACCACTCGGGCTCGAGGACGCCGAAGCAAGGTGTGCGCGAAAACTACGTGCGCGAAGAGCGCGAGCCCGGCGGCGAGAAGCCGAAAGGTCTGGCCAAAGGCGGCGTCCGCCGGCTGCCGCGCCTGCACGACGACCGCCGAGGCGGCGCAAAGGCCTGCGAGACAGACGCAGATGCCCAAGAACGCGAGGTACTCCCGCGCCCGCAGCCGCCAGTAGAGGAAAGCGCCCATGAACCCGGCGAAGAGGTGCACGGCGACCCACGCCCACAGCACGGCGGCCAGCACCGTCACTCGATCCGCTCCCGAATGCTGGAGAGGCGGCCGGAGCGAGGCGGCGGCGCAGGGACGAAGGTCGAGGTTGGCTCTCGCGGCAGCACGATGCGGACAACCGTGCCTTTGCCGTGGCGACTCTCGATCGCGACCTCTCCGCCGTGGTTGCGGACCACCCGCTCCACGATTGCCAGCCCCAGCCCGGTGCCCGCGGGACGTGTAGTGAAGAACGGGTCCCGAGCCTTCTCTCGAACGATCGTGTCCATCCCCTCGCCCGTGTCGGCCACCTCGACGGCGACCGCCTCGACTCCGTCGCGGACGAGGGCGCGGGTGCGGAGCGTCAACGTCCCCCCCTCGGGCATGGCGTGCAGCGCGTTCTCGACTACGTTCACGAAGGCATGCCGAAGCAGCTCGGGATCGCCGTGGATGGTCTCTGGCGCGCCCAGCTCCCAGCGCACATCGACCCGCTCAGCCTGGGACACGCCGCCGGTCGCGCGCTCGACGGATCGGCGCAAGACCTCGGCGACGACGAGCTCCCGTGCCCGCGGTACGACCGGCCGCGCGTAGGCGAGGAGGTCGTGCATGAGGCGGTTGAGGCGACTCGTCTCTTCGTCGAGGATCCCAAGGAGGGTGTGGCGATCCTCGTCACGGAGCGTGGGACGCCGCAGGCCGGAAACCGAGTTCTTGATGATGGCCAGCGGGTTCCGGATTTCGTGGGCGATCACCGCCGAGAGCTCACCCACCGCGGCGAGCTGTTCCTTCTGGACGAGGCGCCGCTGCGTCTCGCGGAGCTCCTCGTAGGACCGATGGAGCTCCGCGGTGCGCTCTTGGAGGTCCATGCTGGCTCCAACGAAACGGTCCAGCAGGGCCAGGCTGACCACCAACACCAAGAGCATGAAGGCGTGGTCGACGAGCGGGTAGGCGCGCAGGTAACCCGCGCGCAGCAGATAGTCGTGCACGCCGGCGGCGAGGCAGACCATCCCCGTGGCGGCGATGGTCCAGGTCCAGCGCGTAGAGCGGAGCGGATCCCGCTGCGCGCGATCGCGCCGAAACAGCGGCAGCACAGCCAGGCCCGACACGACGACCAGGCCGAGGAGGTATGCCTTGCCGATGTTCGTCACGGCGGGGATGGGTCCGGCGCGGTCGGCCCACCCCCAGCTCGGCTGAGTGACCTCGCCGGTGAAGAAGACGCCGGTGGACTCGGCGAGCAGGCCCAGGCCGGCCCAAAGGTACGCGATCGCGTTCAACGGGCTGCGACGACGGCGAAGCTCGCTCTGGAACTCGACGAAGAACGCGATGGCCCCGATGATGCCGACCTCACTGATGCGCCTCGCGACGATGGCCTCTTGGACGGTCCGCGCGTCCACGACGAAAGCGTCGGCGCCGACGTAGATCGCAATGCCACCGCACAGAAGCCCAAAGCTCAGGTACTCGCGGTCGGCGCTCCGACGAAGGTAAAGCAGCAGGTAGTAGCCGCACAGGTACGCGTAGACCGCCGACCACGCCAGGAGCGTCGTGGCCAGAGTCGACATCATTCAGTGCGGACGACCCGCGTGTGCCCGGCGGCGACGAAGGCGTAGCGGTACCGCTCGTCGTCCCCGTCGGCGAACACGATTTCGTAGCGCCCCTCGGGCAAGGCGACGGCGACCGGTGCGGCCCCGAGCTCTCGGTAATCGTCCTCGCCGACCCGACGCACCCGAACCTCCACGGGCGCGCCTCCGGCCCGCTGCACCATCAGCAACCCCTGGCCCTCCTCCACCTGGACCTCGCTGTCGAGGATCCGCGGCACGTCCTGGCCAAAGCCGAGGCCGGCGGCGGCTCCTTCCTCCGAGCCGGCTCCGACCGCTCCGGCTTCG
>JALVDI010000483.1 GCA_027009115.1 Polyangiaceae bacterium
GAAGAGGTTCGAGGCGGCGCGCGGAGGCGTGCGCTCGGTCATGAGGCGCGCGCAGAGGTGTTGGGGCGGGCCGTTAGAGCTTGCCCTTGAGCAGGTCGCCGAAGGTTCCCAGGCTCTTGCCCGATTGGCCCTTCTTGTATTGCTCGAAGACCTTTCGGTCCTCGTCTTCGGCGAGGGCCTTGAGGCTCAGCTTGAGCCGGCCGGCATCGATCACCTTCGCCTTGAGCTCGGTGCCCAGCGGGAACTTCTTCTTGAGGTCGGTGCCCTGGGGTGTCCCGGTCTCGCGCTCGGGGATCAGCCCGCGGCCAGCCTTGCCCGAGGTCCCTTTCACTTGCACGAAGAACCCGAAGCGCTCGTGTCGCTCCACCACGCAGTCGACGACGTCCCCGATTGCGAGCTTGGTGGTCGGTGCCTTGCTCCCGGCTGCGAGTCCCTTCGGTGCCGGTGCGAGGGAGATGCGCTGGCGCTCCGGGTCCACCGACTGCACGGTCACCAGCAGCCGATCCCCGACGTTCAGGAATGAGGAGGGGTGGGCGGCTCCTGCCCCGAGCTCGGAGACGTGCAGCAGCCCCTCGATGCCCGGCGCGAGCTCGATGAAGGCGCCGAAGTCCATCAGCTTCCGGACCGTGCCCTCCACTACTTGACCGCGCGGCGCGACCTCGTCGACCCGCTCCCACGGGTCTTCCATCAACGCCTTGAGCGAGAGCGTGATCTTGGCCTTGTCCTGGTCCCGCTGGATTTCGACCACGCTCACCTCGACGTGATCGCCGACGCTCACGACCTGGTCCGGGCGCCGCCGGTCGTAGCTGAGCTCGCGGGTGGGGATCAGTCCGTCGATGCCGCCCAGGTCTACGAAGGCGCCGAAGCTCTGGACGCGCACCACCTTGCCGCTCAGGCGCTGTCCCGGCGTCAAGGTGGCCAGGAGCGCGCGCCGCTGCTCGGCGGCTTCTTCTTCGAGGACCGATCGCCGCGAGAGGATCACGTCCTTGCCCGGCTCCACCTCCAGGACGTGGAAGCGCAAGGTCTGTTGCAGCAGCGAGCTGGCGTCGCCGACGCGGTGGCGGTCGAGCTGGCCCATGGGACAGAAGCCGCGCACTCCACCGAGGTCGACCTTGACGCCGCCGCGGTTGACGCCCGCGACCTTGCCTTCGACCGGGACGTTCTCGCGCATGGCCGCCTCGAGCTGTTCGAAGGACAGGCCACGGCCCATCCGCCGCCCGAGCTCGGGGGTCCCGTCCTCGCCGACCTTCACGACGTAGCCGCGGAGCGAGTCGCCTTCCTTTACCGTGAGCGCTCCGTGGACGTCGAGGAGCTCCTGTTTGGGGAAGAGGGCTTGCTGTCGTCCGCCGAGGTCCACGAAGACCGCGTCCTGGCCAATGTGTACGACCGTCCCTTCCACCTCGTCGCCGACCTCGAGGGGCGCCTGGTGGGGGACATCGTCGGTCGCTTCGAACATGGCCGCGAAGCCGCCCGGCTCCGGGACCAGGGATGCCTTGGGGTCGCTCATGCTCGTCAGCTATCACGGAAGCGGGGAGCGAGCCACGGAGAGCCTTCGTCCAAGTCCTGGTCGCTCCCGGGGGGAGCTGCGCCATATGGGCGCAGCCTCTGGGCCGGGGGGAGGCGCGAGCGGGCGGTTCGGGGCGCGGCGCGCGCGGCATGAGGTGTGCTGAAACCTGGGCGTGGTCACCGCCCGCGTCACTTCGGTTGTCGTACTCGTCGTGATGTGCGTGCGGCCGGCGCGGGCCCAGACGGTGGCGGAGGTCGCCGCGCGCGGGGTCTGCAGCACCGCGGGGGTCGAGGGCATCTCGCAACAGCTCGCGGAGACGCAAATGTGCCTCCGCCCCGGCGCCTTCGTGCGCTTCGCACCCCATCCAGGGATCACCTTGAGCTCGTCGCGGGTGCACCCCTACCTGCAAGCGACTGCCCGGGACGCGCTCCACCGCGCCGCCGCGCGTCAGCCCATCACCGTCAATTCCGCCTTCCGGACTCTCGCCGATCAGTACGTCCTCTACTTCTCGGGGGGCTGTGGCCTCGCGGCCCGCCCGGGGTCGAGCAACCACCAAAGCGGTCGGGCGATCGACGTTGCGAGCTACGCGACCGTCCGCGGCGCCCTCGAGGCGGAGGGCTGCACCTGGCTCGGATCGAGGGATCCCGTGCACTTCGACTGTCCCGGCACCGACCGCCGTTCGGACTCGGTGCTCGCGTTCCAGCGGCTGTGGAACGTCAACCGTCCTTCCGACCCCATCGCCGAGGACGGGGTCTACGGCCCACAAACGGAGAGTCGCTTGGCGCGCAGCCCGGCCGCGGGTTTCGCATCGAGTGCGTGCGGTTGCACGCCAGGCTGCGACGGCGACGTGGTGGTCGCTGACGATTGCAGTCGGAGGCCCTGCGCCAGTGGTCAGGTGTGTGCGGGCGGTAGCGCGCCCCGCTGTGTGGACGCGGCCTGCGCGACGGACGGAACCCGCTGCGAGGGCGAGGCCACGGTCCTGGTGTGCAGCGGCGGGGTCGGGATGCGGACGCCCTGCGCCCCCGGCGAGACGTGCATGGGTGGGGTTTGCCGCCCGAGCGCGTCGGTCCCGTGCGCAGGCGTGGCTGGGACGGTGTGCCTCGATGCCTGGACCCTCGGTTTCTGTGGGGACGGGCTCGAGCGCTCGATGGCGTGCCCGGCAGGGTGCGCCGGGTCTGCGGGTTCCGCCCGTTGCGTCGCGGAGCTCGACGCCGGGGCGGTGGATGCGGGCCTCTCGGATGCGGGCCTCTCGGATGCGGGCGGCGTCTCGGATGCGGGGCCGGTGGACGCCCCGCCCGATGGCGGTCGGCTCGCTCCGGAGATTCGTCGTGCTGTGGGCGGTTGCAGCGCGGGAGGGCGTCGCGCCGGCGCAGGCTGGCTGGGCGTCGTCCTCATCGTCGCCGGCGGGGCCCGTCGGCGCCGTCGACGAGCGGCTCGAGGTCGGTGATGCTCCGAAGCCAGTAGGTGGGCTGCAGCGCTCGAAGCATCGCCGGGTCGAAGGGGCCCCACGAGGCCGCCGCGGTTCGCACGCCGGCCCGCTGGCCAGCTTCGATGTCGTGCGGGGAGTCGCCGACGAAGATGGCTTCGGCAGGATCGACGCCGAGCGCTTCGAGGGCCATGCGCACGGGCAGGGGGTCGGGTTTGCCGCGGGCGACGTCGTCCCCGCAGACCCGAATCTGGAGGATGGACTCCAACCCGAGCACTCGCAGGCCTGCCTCGGCCCCCACCCGCATCTTGCTCGTGACGAGGGCCATGGGGACGCCGCGCTCGGCGAGGGAGGTCAGCGTCTCGCGCACGCGCGGGTAGGGACGAACCTGGGCGTCGTGGTGGGCGAGGTTGTGCTCGCGGTAGGTCGCGATCAGGGCCTCGATCTGCTCTTCGTCGTCGGTGATGGCCGCGAAGCGGTCCCGCAAGGTGCGGCCGATCCCCGCGAGCCAGAACTCGTCGGGGCGGTCCGTGCCGAAGTGCACACGGTGCGTGTGGCGGAACGACGCGAGGATGAGCGTGACGGAGTCGAGGAGCGTTCCGTCGAGGTCGAAGAGCAGGGCCATGGTGCCCGCATAGACCCGATGGGCCACGCGCGCGAGGCCGCCACCGCGCGTCGCTTACTCCGACACGAGCGACCGAAGGAGCGGGGCCAGCCTTCGGGCGCGCTCCAGGGGGCACGCCGCCGACCAGCGGACGGCGATCACGTGCTCTCCTTGGGCCAGAGCGAAGGCGCCGCCCTCCGTGTTCATGCCTTCGCCAGCTCGGATCCGGAGGTCGTCCTCGTCTCGGAGCACGCTCGCCTCCGGCGCAAGTGCGGTGAGCTGCGCGTCCGCGTCGTCCGCGGTCACCGGGCGATCGAGCCGCTCGGCGTGCACCGTCAGCTCGCCGTCGGGCCCGGCGAAGCGGAGGGTGCAGCCTCCCTCGTCGGACCGCTCGGTCTGCCGGAGCCGCGGGCCGCAGGCCGCCTGCACGTCCGTCTCCATCAGGAGGAACCCATCGCAGTCGAAGCGTTCGGGGCGTGGCGGAGCGGGCGCGCCGGCAACGCGGTAGTAGGCTACCCGCCAGCGCCTTTCGGCGGGTGCCCCCTCGATGCTTGGTCGGGGGTCCAGCCGCAGGGTTTCCTCGACGCGGCCCACGTAGGGGCACCAGGTCTCTTCCCGGAGCTCGGCGGTGGCGACGGGGAAGGGCTTGCCCGCGGGGTACTGGCAGCGCCGACGGACCTCGATGCAGTGCTCGAACGACAAGCCCGCAACTTCGGCGGTCGTTTCGACGGTGGCGTACTGTGCTTCGCACTGCGCGTCGCCGAGGGAGTACCGCCAGCGGTGCCCCACTTCCATCGGGCGTTCGAGCCAGGGGGCGATCGCTTCGCCCTCCGGCGTCACGAGCAGCACGGCGTCGTCGGTGACCCGGTAGCGCTCTGCGCTCGTGCGGTCGCTGCCGAAGAACACGGCCACTCCGTCCTCGGTGAGCGCCGTGACGGCGAGGCTCTCGCCGCTGTCCATGCGCCAGCGGTCGCCGGGGCGAGCGGGGAAGAAGTCGCGCGGGCTCGCGCCCCGGTCTTCGGCGGCGGGCTCCGGCGCTGCCTCGCAGGTGCACGCGGCGAGGAGCAGCAGCACCGCCGCGTGGCTCATGGCCGGGCCCGGCGCGCGGCGCGGGCGTTTTCGGGAGAGCATGGTCAGGGCGTATCACCCCGGGGCCGTGCGAGCCACGCTCGGGGCCGGGCCCTCAGCTTTGTGTCGCCGTGGTCAGCGCCTGCCAGAGCTCGTAGGCGGACTGGAAGCGGTCGTCCGGGTCCTTGGCGAGCGACGTCAGGATCACCTCGTCGAGCTGTGGGCTGACGTGGTCGACGAGCTGACCGAGGGGCATCGGAGGGCGCTCCAGGATGTCGCTGCCGAGCTGTGCGAGGGTGTCGGCCTGAAAGGGTCGGACACCGCTCAGGAGCTGGTAGAAGACCGCTCCTGCGGCGTAGAGGTCGACTCGGTGGTCCACCTCCTCGGGGCGCAGGATCTGTTCCGGCGCGACGTGGGTGAGCGACTGGACCAGCCGCTGCTGCTCGGCCGCCGTCGTCGTTCCGCTGCCCGAGCCGAGCTCCTTGCTGAAGCCGAACTGCGTCAGCTTCAGGAACTCCCCGCCATCCCAGGTCTCGGCGAACACGACGTTGTCGCCGGAGACGTCGCGATGGATCGTCTTGCGCTGGTGGATGTAGCCGAGGGCCGACAGCAGCTGCTGCGCGATGGGCAAGAACTCGGCGACCTTCATGGGGCCACGCATCGCCGAACGTTGCGAGAGCGTCTGGCCTCCGAGGTGCTCGCGCACGAGGTAGGGCATTCCTTCGTGGCGACCCATATCGTGCAGTTGCACCACGTTGGGGTGCTTCATCATGCTCAGCAGCCGGGCCGCCCGCCGGAAGCGCCGGCGGGCCCGCTCGTCGTCCCGTACGAGGATCTCGAGGGTCACGGCCCGGCCGAGCAGCAGATGCGTGGCGGCATAGACCTGGGAGCTCGCGTTCGAGTGCGTCAGCCGGCTCACCCGGTAGCGGTCGTCGACCACCGCTCCGAGCTCGAGGGCGTGGGCCGGTGGGGTCGAGGACGCGAACACGGTGCACCTCCAGCATGTCATAGGGGGGCCGTCGAGTCGACGCGACGGGTCAGCCAAGGTTCAGGCGCCTGGGGGCCTCCCACTGGCGTCCCGGACCGAAACGGCCCCGCTCGTCTCGGTTCACCTCGGCCATGGCGACTTCGGGGTCGTGGGTGAAGAACAGGCGGCCGCCGCGCGCTCGCAGGTCGTCGAGGAGCGCGGCCTTCTCCTCGATGAGCTTCTCGGGGAAGCGGTCGTAGCCCATGGTGATGGGCAGGTGCATCCAGGGGCGCCCGGGCACCAGATCGCCCGCGAACACCACAGGGCCTTCGTCGCTCGGCACCTCGGTGAGCATCAGGCCGGGGGTATGGCCCTCGGAGAAGTGGAGGCGATAGTCCGGGCCGAGGGTCGTCGAAGCCGTCCCGCGTACGATCTCGAGGCGACCGGTCGCTTCGAGCAGCGCCGGCAGCTCCGGGATGAAGGATGCCCTGTCCCGCGGGTGGGGGGCCCTGGCGCGATCCCAGGCGTCGCCGCCGACCACGTAGCTCGCTCGGGGAAAGGCCAGCTCCGGCGCGGCTCCCTCCTTCCAGGCGTGCAGCAAGCCCCCGGCGTGGTCGAAGTGCAAATGGGACAGGACGATCACGTCGATGTCGGTGGGCTCCAGGTCCAGCGCTCGGAGGTTCTGGAGCAAGACGTGCTCTTCCTCCTGCACGCCGTAGCGTTCCCGCAGCGCCGGTGGGAAGAAGGCGCCGATGCCCGCCTCGAAGAGGATACGGCGTTCGGGCTCTTCGACGAGCATCGCGCGGCAGGCCAGCGGGATCCGGTTGCGCTCGTCGGGGGTCGCCCACCGCTCCCACAGCGGCCGTGGCGCGTTGCCGAACATTGCGCCACCGTCGAGGCGCTGAGAGTTGCCCAGGACTGCAGAGAGGGTTCGTTGCACGGGCCGGATGCTACCTCGGCACGCCCCCGCGCGCCTCGACGGCGGTTTTCCACGATTCTTGCGAAAGTCCAGGTATCGTAGAACGGTCATGCCGGGGAGCGCGCCGGAGCTGATCGTGATCCGCGAGGTCCTCGAGGGGATGCTCGCCCCGGACATCGCCGCCGCCGTGCTGTTCACGGCGCTCGATCGTCTCCCGGGGGAGCCCTCCTCGCCCGAGGGCTGGGTGCAATTCGTCACGGGCCCCCTCCGCGAGGCACTCCGGGAGCGGACGAACGAGGAGGTGGCCGGGGACCTCCTCGGGCGCATCGGGCAGATCCTCGGCAGCGCCGGCCCCGTCGAGGAGCGGCCGCAGCGGCCCTCCCAGGCGCCGACGGGGCGCTACCCCACCACGAAAGGGCCGACCCGGACCCTGGTGGTGGCGGCCGGCAGCCGGCTGGCGCGGCTGCTCAAGGTCGCCTTGGACAACCAGATCGTCCCAATGGTGCTCAACGATCCCCGGCGTCTTTCGGCTTTCGTCCACGACTTTGCGCCGATGCTGCTCCTGGTCGACATGACCGACCCAGCCCGCTTCCTTCCCTCCCTCCCCGAACTGGCCAAGGCGCTCGATCCTGAAGTCATTGCGGTCATTTGGGATGAGGGCACGGAGGCCGGCAAGGCCCTCACCGAAGGGTTCCAGGCGGTCGGGCGGCGCTGGGTGTGGGTGAACCGCCACGAAGGGGTCGAGCCTCTCATCGACCTCGTCCGGGCCTCCCGCTCCTGAGCGGGGAATTTTCCCTTGCACATCGCCGCGGATCCTTCACATTGGCCAGCCCTCCGGTCCCAGATCAGGGGCGGCCGGGGCGAAGGACTCTGACGCATGGCTAGCAAGGCAAAGATCGCGCGGAACAACAAGAAGAAGCAGCTCGTCGCCAAGTACGCCGAGCAGCGCGCCGCGCTCAAGAAGATCATCGCGGATCCGGATGTCTCCGACGAAGAGAAGAACGCCGCTCAGGCGAAGCTGCAGAGTCTGCCTCGGGACTCGAGCAAGACGCGTGTCCGCAACCGCTGCGCCGTCACGGGCCGGCCGCGGGCCTATTACCGCAAGTTCGGGCTGTCACGGATCGCGCTGCGCGAGTTGGGTCTCCGCGGCGAGATCCCGGGCCTGACCAAGTCGAGCTGGTGACGTCATGGCGAGCAAGGTCCGCGACAAGATCCGCCTCGTGTCGTCCGCCGGCACGGGCTACACGTACTACACCACCAAGAACAAGCGCACGAAGCCGGGCAAGCTGACGCTGAAGAAGTACGATCCCCGCGCCCGCAAGCACGTGGACTTCGTCGAAGCGAAGATGCCCAGCCCCAAGAAGTGAGTCGTCATGTCGAAGGTATGCCAAGTCACGGGTAAGGGCGTGTTGGTGGGGCACAAGGTGTCCCACTCGAACCGCAAGACCAAGAAGCGCTCGCTTCCGAACCTTCAGACGCACCGCTTCTTCGTGCCCTCGGAGAACCGCTGGGTGAAGCTCCGACTGTCGACCGCCGGCATCAAGGAGATCGACAAGAAGGGTATCGAGCGGGTGCTTCGCGAGCTCAAGGCCAAGGGCGTCCGGGTCTGACCTCGAGCGTCCTCTTCGTATGCCGACGCCCGGCCTTTGGTCGGGCGTTTTCAATTGGCCTGATCGGCGGCGAGCCAAGACCGCGCAAACGCTCTCGGGGCGATGAGCGCCCTCAGAGACGCCAAAACCCCGCGGGCGCGAGGGCCAGCGAGGTCTTTTCGTGCCGGATCGCGGTCGGGCCTCAGTAGTGGCCCGATTCCATCTGCTTGAGGCGCTTGCGGCGTCGGCGCGCCGCTTCGGCCTGCTTCTTCCGGCGGCGCACCGAAGGCTTCATGTAATGCCGGCGGCGCTTGAGCTCCCGGAGGATCCCCTCCGCGGCCATCTTCCGCTTGAGATGCTTGACGGCCCGCTCGACGCCTTTGTCGCCGACCTGAACTTCGACGGGCTTGCACTGAATCGCTTCACCGAGTCCCATGGGGGCGGCAAGGTGGCACGGCCGGTGAGGGCGCGCAAGGCGGAAATCGTCGTGCCTGCCGATCAAAAGCTCGAACGATCAGAGGTCGATGCGATCCAGGACCATGTTGGCGGCTTTGGCGCTGCTCATGACGTAGAAATGAACGCTCGGGACGCCGGCCTCGAGGAGCTCGCGGACCTGCCGGGCGGTCC
>JALVDI010000484.1 GCA_027009115.1 Polyangiaceae bacterium
CGACGCTCCGGGTTCGTCGCCACCCTCGCCGCTGAGGTCGGAATCGTGGGGTGTTTCGAGCGTCGCGGGAGCTGCGGCCCGGGGCGCGCGTCCCCGCCCTCCAGGCGGACGACGAGCGGCAGGGATCCCAGGGCGGTTCGGGCGACGACAACGGCGATCGCGTCGCCTACGCCGATGGAGACCGTCTCCGAGATGCGGACGTTTCCCGAGGGATTCGAGCGTCGGGGGCGCGCGTGCACGACGGTGCCCTCGAAACGATTGTGCAGCCCGCTCACGTCGCTAACCTCCGAAGCTCGCCACGAGCGAGCGGGTGAGTAGGGCCCATCCGTCGACGACGACGAAGAGCAGAACCTTGAGCGGCGTCGACACCATGGTGGGGGGGAGCATCACCATGCCCATGGCCGTCAGGATGCTGGCGACGACGAGGTCGACGAGCACGAAGGGCAGGAAGATGAGGAAGCCCATCTCGAAGCCGGTACGCAGCTCCGAGATCATGAACGCCGGGACCAGCAAGAGGAGCTCGACCTCTTCTTCGGTGTCCGGCAGCGCCGAACCGCTCAAGTCGTAGAAGGCGAGCAGGTCGGCCTCGCGGGTCTGGGAAAGCAGGAAGGCCCGCAGGATGCCGCTCGATCGCTTCCAGAGCTCCTCTTCGCCGATCTCCTCGTCCATGTACGGGGAGAGCGCCTGCTCGTCGATGCGGTGCGCGATGGGCGCCATCACGACGCCCGTCAAGAGCAGCGAGAGCGCCAAGATCACCTGCATCGGGGGCACGTTCTGGGTGCCCATGGCTTGCCGCACGAAGGAGAGCACCACCACGATGCGGGTGAAGCTCGTCATCGAGATGAGAATGCCCGGCGCGATCGCGAGGATCGTCAGCAGCCCGAGGGCTTTGAGGGCTCCGGTCACCTGCTCGGGCCCCTCGGCGTCTTGAAGTGACACCGTCACCGAGGGCTGGGCCCGGGCGAGCTCGGGGGCGAGCCACAGCAGGCTCGCGATGCCGAAGAGCAAGAGCAGGTGGCGGTAGGGGCGGCGCATCTTCGTCGGTTCGGCCGGGGGAACTCACTTCATGCCGGCAGCGCGGCGCAGCCGCTTGAGGCCGGCGACGGCGTCGCTCTCGAGCTTTTCGTTCTCCTCCCGGCTCGCCTCCTCGATGCGCTTGCGGATGGCCGTCAGGCTGAGGAGCTGTGCGCCGAACTTCTCCTTCTTCGAGGCCTCCGAGGAGAGCTTGACGGTGTCGGCCTCCGCCTTGTCGCGCAGCCGGTCCATGATGCTCATGCCCGGCACCACCCCTTCGTCGGCCTCCTCGATGGGGTTCGAGCTCAAGAGCTGCGCTTGGCCACGGTGCATGGCGATCAGGTGGTCTTGGCCGAGGGCGCGGACGACCACCAGCTGGTCCCTCGGTCCGAGGCGTTTGGTGGCCACGATGTCGATCTCGCCGTCGGGAAAGGCGCCGCGGCGCTTGCCCATCGCCCGGACGAAGACATAGAGACCGCCGAGGAGGAGGCTGATGAGGGCGAGGAGGCCCAGGTTGGCGCCCGCCGGTGTCGCGCCCAGCGAGGGCCTCGGGTCCTCGGGCTGCGCTCGGTCCGCGAAGAGAGGCGTGCCGCTGGGTGCCTCCTCGGGCTCCATCTCGTCCGCTGGGGCGTCCGGTGCGGCGGCCGGCGTCGTCGCTTGCGGTTGCGGGGTCCTCGGATCGGCCCGGGGCGCCTCCGGGGCCTCGCCGGCCGCCTCCTCTTCGGCGTCGGCGCCTTCGAGGCTCGCCAGGGGTGCGACATCGCCACGAGCCAGCCGGATCACACCGCCCATGGCGTTGGGCTCGAAGCGCACGTCCGAGCGCTCGAGGGCCGGCCGGTGCACCAGCCGGATGTCGAGCACGGCCGTGTCGGCCACGCCGGGCCTGAGCCCGAGCTCGGCGAAGACTTCCCCGTCGCCGGGGATCTGGACCCGCGGGTTGTTGTCGACGTTGGGGAACCACACCCGGATCTGTCCGCGCTGGGTGCGGATGCGAGGTGCCTGCAGGCCGCCGGTGGCCAGCACCTGCACGGTCACCTCGTCCTGGTCCGTGACGTCGTACGTAATGCCGGTGAGCAGCGCCGCGTCTGCCGATGCGCTCGTCGCCAGTGCGGAAGCGGCGACGAGGGTCGCCAATCGAATACGCTCCTTCATCAGGATCCTCCCTTTCCGCCACCGAGCCGTTCCACCCGCTCGGCGGGAGAGACGAT
>JALVDI010000485.1 GCA_027009115.1 Polyangiaceae bacterium
CTGGCACCAGCCGTGACGGGTCGCGGTCGCGAGGCTCCCCGGCGTGATGCGGCCGGGCGAGGTGGTCTTGAAGAGGTTCAAGGTGCCATGCGCCGCGCAGGGGCGCGCTCCCGGCCGTGAGGCGCGCGGAGAGGTACTGGGGCGGGCTGCGAACACTCAGAGTGCGGTCAGGAGCCGGTTGGTGTCCGATGGGGTCCCCACGGTGACGCGGAGCAGCTCGGCCAGCGGGCCCGGCCCGAAGGTGCGGACGGCGATGCCCTGCGTCTCGTGGAGGTGCCGTGCGACCTGAGGGGCCGGCGCTTTGGGTCGAAGCAAGACGAAGTTTCCGAGCGACGGCCAGACCGTCTCGATGGAGGGGTGCCGGCGGAGCGCGCAGAGAAGGCGCTCGCGCTCCTGGACGATTGCGCGCACCTGTGCTTCGAGGCGGTCCCAGTAGCGTTCGAGTACGAGGCGGGCGGCCTCCTGGGCAGGAGCGTCGAGGTTGAAGGGCGGGCGCACCTTCTCGAGCTCGGCGACGAGGGCGTCCGGCGCCCGGAGCCAGCCGACCCGCAGCCCCGCCAGGCCGATCTTCGAGAGGGTCCCCATGACCGCGACGTTGTCGTGCTCCTCGCACCAGGGGCCGAGGCTTTGTGGCGAGTCCTCCGGTTTGGCTCGCTGGAACGCCCCATAGGCTTCGTCGATGACATGGAGCGTGTCGGGTGCCGCCTCGATCAACTCACGCAAGGTGTCTTCAGCGACGCTCGCGCCCGTGGGGTTGTTCGGCCGCGCGTAGAACGCCAGCACCGGTCGCTGCCGTCGCAGGGCGTCTCGGGTGGCCTCGGCGTCAAGGGTCCAGTCCGCTCGCAGCGGCACTTCGAGGGGCTCCAGGCCGTGGGTGAGGGCACTGACGCGGTACATGACGAACGTCGGAGAGGGCACCAGGAGGCGGCCGGTACCGAACGCAGCGCAGAGCATCGAGATCACTTCGTCGGAGCCGGTGCCCAGGACGAGGCGGTCGGGTCGGCATCCGAGCCGTGAGGCGAGAGCGTCCCGAAGTGCTGTGGCCCGTCCGTCCGGGTAGCGATGCAGGGGGAGCTGCGCGAGCGCCTCGGCGAGCTCGCGCCGTACCTCGCTCGGGAGCGGCCACGGGCTCTCGTTCGCGTCGAGCTTCACCGGCGCCCCGGGTGGCGGTGCGTAGGGGCTCAGCTCTCGCAGCGACGGACGCAGCCGCCGCAGGACGCTCACCTTGGAGCCCCTTCTCGGAGAGAGCGCGGGACGTCCAGCTCCTCGTCTTCTTCGTCGGGGCTCTGGATGTTCCCGGCGCTCGCCGAGCCCTCCCGAGCCCTGCCCGTCTCGTCGAGGTCGCTCGGGTAAAGGTCCGCGTAGGCGTCGACGAGCTCCTCGGGGATCTCGCCGCCGGGGGGGCCTCCGAGCTTCACGAGGTAGCGGCCGCTCACCCAGAGAAGCCACGGCGCTTCGCCTCGCAGCTCCCACATCCACTCGCCTGCTCGCTTGACGACGTCGATCTCGTAGGTGCCCAGCTCCTCGAGCTGCTCGCGAATCGCGGCGGTGAGCGCCGAGCTCCTCTCGTAGACGGTGACAAAGGCTGTGGCGAAGACCAGAGCCTCGCGGCTGTCCCCACGCCGAACATAGGTGGCCGTGTGGCCCTCGGCGGGGTTGTCGGGGACGAGGAACTCGACGTCGAGGACGTGCTGGTAGCGCCGGTAGGCGAGTCCATCGATGTCCCGCTCGAGCACGAAGCGAGGTGGGATGTCCGGCGCGCACGCGACGGCGAGCAGGGCCAAGAGCACGACCAGGGCACGCATCGCTGGGACCCTACCAGACCGGACGGCCGCCCGTCAGCGGGGCCGCCCGCTCAGCTCCGTGGGGCCGCGGTCAGAAGCGGAACTGGGCCTCGAGTCGCAGGATCCGGTCCGTCTCGTTCGTGTTCGGGTTGTCGTCGTCCTCGAAGTGGGACTCGCTGTAGAGCAGCGTGAGCAGCCCGATGTTTCGGTACCACCACCAGTGCAGAGCCACGCGGAACTGAAGCTGGTCACGGAATTCACGGGGGCCCGCGTCGGGATCGCTGGGGAGGTCACTGTAGTCCTGCGCCGTGTACATGCCGAAGTCGGCGGCGAGCAAGAGGTGCTTGGGCCACAGCAGCAATGAGGTCTGGATGTTGAAAGCGTTTTGCAGGGAGCCGCCGAAGTCGAGGGAGTACTTGAAGTAGTCCTCGGCGCGGATGAGGAAGGGACCGTACTTGAACACGAGCAAGGCGTTGGCCGCCGGATAGCGTTCCGTGGCGCGCTGGTCCCACTTCCCTCCGACGAGCGCCGCCAGGCCCAGGGGCACCGTGTCGTAGAGGAGCGGCGAGTCGAAGCGGCTGAAATGACCGATGAAGTTGATGCCGAATTGCGCGCCGGCGGTGTAGGTGAAGTTCTGGTTCTCGGCGGGGAAGAATCGGCCCCCGACGTTGCCGTTGGATCGTCCCGCGCCGCCGGCCGCAAAGACACGGAAGTTGAGGCGTCCGTTGCGGGTGAGCGGGCCGCCGACCTCGACGTTGGCGCTGTTGCCCTGCTCGAAGGCGTTGAAGAGATAGAACGGCGGATCGAGGAGGGGCTGTTTGGCCGCTGAGATGATGAGCCCCGTCGAGAGGCTGCCGGAGCCGCTGTTGATGGCCAGGAAGTGCCCTCGAGCGCTGATCGGCACCTGGAAGTGCGCGAAGGTCACGCGCGGCGATCGTTCGAGGCGCGCCGAGATAAGGAAGAAGCTGTCGTTGATGTAGGGGATGGGGCCGAGGGCGCGGAGCTGCAGGCGCGTGAAGTTCACGTCCGCGGCGCTCTGGAAATCGCCATCCGCCTGGAAGTCGTATTCGAAGCCGACGCCGGCCACGACGCTGAAGCGGTAGCCTGGGCTCGCGGTGCAGACGGTCACCTGCGGATCGAAGCGGCAGCCGAAGTCCTGGCAGTCGGTGCGCCCGTCGCCGTCGTTGTCGACGCCGTCCGAGCAGAGGTAGTCGTTGCGTTCTCCGTCCGCGTCGCCTGCTCGGCCGATCAGATCTTCGGCGGACATGTCGCCGGTCAGCGCGGGCAGATTGTCCGCGTGGTCGTCCGGAAGGCTGCGGTGCTCGTCTCCCGAGCCCCGGCAGACGGTGATGCCGTTGCCCGAGCAGTCCGGATCTTCGCAGTCGACGGCCCCGTCGCCGTCGTTGTCGACCCAGTCGCTGCAGCGCTCGTCGTTGCGCTCCTCGCCGCCTCCGATCTCGCAACGAGGGTTGTCGAAGCAGTCGGCATCGGCGCAGTCGACCATGCCGTCGCCGTCGTCATCGGCCCGGTCGTCGCAGACGCTCTCGGTGCTCGTGGGCGCCGGCGGGGGCTCGGTGGCGACGGCCGCTTCGGAGGCCTCTCCGGCCGTCGTGAACCGAAGGGTCGTCGGCCCCGACGCTGCTGGGAAGCTCAGCTCCCCGAGGCGCTCGCGCAGGCATGCCTGGGCGTCGGCCGAACCTCCGGCGGGGGTCACGCTCACGACCGCGCCGTCCGGGCCGATGGCGAGGGTGACCTCGACGCCCGCGGCGTCGCACTCGGCGAGCTGCGTTTGGGCGTCGTCGACCACGGCCTGCGCCTGCTCCCGACGAAGGGAGCCGCTCGTCGTGAGCTGGGCGTGTGCGGTCCCGAGCATCGAGAGCGCGCTGAGGAGAACCAAGGGCCCACGTGTCGTCATGTCGTCTCTCATCGTTGCCATCGCTCGCCGTCGGTCATCGGCACAGCAGGGGTCGAGCGCTTTGCAGCGGAGTCTCCCCAGCGCGCGGGATGCGCCAGGCGCCGCGCCCGCCCTCGAGGGTGGGGTCGAAGATGCCGCCCTGACACAGCCCAGGAGCCGTGCCGCCGGTGGCTCGCGGGTTCAACAAGGGGTTCCACTGGCAGTCCCAGTCGTCGCAATCCAAGAAGCCGTCGGAGTCGCCGTCGATGCCGTCGTTGCAGCGGCCGATGGCCTCCTGGATGGCGAAGAGTCGGTCGCGGTTCGTCGCGAAGTCCTCGGGGAAGCGGACCGACTCGTTGCAGGGGCTCGCTTCGAACGTGACGGTCGTTCCGTCGGGCCGCGTGAAGGTCTTGGTCTCCACCACCCCGCGGCAGCTGAAGTCGTTGCAATCGGGGAAGCCGTCGCCTTCGTCGTCGAGGCCGTTGATGCAGGCGTCGTAGCTGGCCTCACAGGCAAAGGCGAGCTCCGGAAGCTCCGAGCAACTGAAATCCTCGCAGTCGGTGAAGCCGTCGCCGTCGTCGTCCACGCCGTTGGCGCAGAGCTCGGGCGTGTTCTCGTCGGGGAAGCTGTCGCAATACGCCTGGACGTCGGCGTCGATGCAGGTCCCGGCAGCATCGCAACAGCCGAACTCGGCGCAGTCGGTGAAACCGTTGCCGTCGTTGTCGATGCCGTCCGTACACTTGGCCGTGTCGTTCTCCGTCCGTTCGGCGCAATAGCTGCCGATGACCGGGCTGATCGGCATGGAGCAGGCGCGGTCGCCACAGCAGGAGAAGTCGGCGCAGTCGGTGAAGCCGTTGCCGTCGTTGTCGAAGCCGTCCATGCAGCGCTCGACGGTATCCTCGGGCCCCTCGACTTGCGGCTCGCCACAAGCGGGGTCGAGGGCGCAGTCCTCGTCGTCGCAGTCCTCGCGGCGATCGCCGTCGTTGTCGAAGCCGTCGGAGCAGGCGTTCGGCCCCCAGCGGAGGTCGTTCTCGCGGTTGCAGATGGTGACGAAGGGGTTGTTGCGGCAGGCGAAGTCCCCGCAGTCGGCGAAGCCGTTGCCGTCGTCGTCCACGCCGTTGGAGCAGCTCGCGTCGCTGAACTCGCTTACGCAGCAGAGCTCCCGGATCGCCTGGCAGCCTCGGTCGCCGCAGTCGAACTGGCCGTCGAGGTCGTTGTCGATGCGGTCGGTGCAGCTGCGCGGATCGTTCTCGACGCCGCTCGGCGGGAGATTGGGGACGATCTCGCCGCAGAAGTTGCGCGCGATGCAGTCCGGGTCCTGGCAGTCGATCAGCCCATCGTTGTCGTTGTCGCGCCCGTCGTCGCAGGACAAGGGGTCCGTTTCGTAGCCCGTCGGGGGGCCGCCCGGGACGCGATCCACATCGAAGCAGCCCCCGGTCAGGGCGAGCGTCAGGGCGACGGCGATCCTCAAAGCGGGCTCCTCAGGTGCGGGGGGAGGGTCCCGCGGCCGCGCAGGCACCAGGCCCGGTTGCGTCCATAGCGGCGCGTGAAGGCGACGTAGAGGTGGCAGGCCCCCCGCCGTTCGGTCGTCTCTCCGAGCGTTCCGGCGGCCTTGGCCCGCTCGAGCAGGGGCTCGACCGCCGCTCGGACCGCGTCGGAGGTGTACTCGGGGAGGGTGCCGAGACGCGCGTAGCGATCCACGAGCTCGACCAGCAGCAGGTTGGACACGTCCGCGACGACGGTGCGGGTCTCCGGCCGCTCCCGCAGGCTGCGCGCGAAGGCGCGGACCTTCGCTTCATCGGCGACGATCTCGGTGGCGCACTGCCACGAGCACTCCGGGTAGCGGTCGTTGTGCACCCAGCGCTCGGAGTGCCCGTCGCGTACGGAGACCATCCGGTTGTAGTGATGGTTTCGGGTCGGATCCTCGTCGCGGCTGTGCAGCGACGTAAGGACGAAGGAGGGTACTCCGTGGGCCCACATGCCCCGCCGGTGGCGAATGGCGTCCTGCTGCGCGCGCAGATACTCCGGGCGCGAGGGGGTGTCGTCGACGTTCATCGCGTGGGCGAAGCCCTGGCGGATCTGGTTGACCGCGAGATCGGGACAATCGAGCAAGAGCCGGCCGTAGCCGTCCACCGATCCGTCCGTGGTGCAATGCCATTGGCCGCGGGCGGCGTTGAGGGTCGCCATCTTGGCGTTTACCCAGAGCTCGTAGGGGTGCCATGTCCCCCAGCTGTGCACCGGGCCGAAGCTCTCGAGGGTGTTGAAGCCCGCCAGGCGGGAGCCCCGCCCCGAGTACTCGCCGTCGAGGACCCGGAAGCTGTCGCCGTCGTTGAAGTAGACGGTCGAACGGTGGCCGTTGATGTAGACCACGGTGTGCGCCTGACCGGCCTCGGCGCCAGGGACGACGAGGAGCGAGAGGAGCAGCGCGGTCACGAAGGTGAGGGAGAGGGCGCGCATGGACGAACTCGGCCGACCCTAAAAGGCGCGTGTGAGGGAGTCAACGAGGGAGGCGCGCCCCGGAGCCGGGCATCACTCCAAGAGGCTGCAACGGACCCCCTCGAGCACGCTGCGGTTGTTGCCCTCGAAGCACTCGCCGTTGGTGTTCTGGTCGTCGGCCACGATGGTCACGTCGACGCCGGGCGCAGCCGTCGGGGGCGTCTCCCAGAGGCACTGGACCTCTTCGCATTCGCCGGGATCGAGGACCGTCGTCGTCGCGGCGCGGCAGAGGAGGGTCTCATCCGAAGGTTCGCCCTCGTAGAAGCCGACGCTGAGGCCGTCGCCGACCGGCTCGGTCCCTCGGTTGCAGACGCGGGTGCGGAGCTGTGCGCGGCCCATTCCGTCGCAGGCGAGGGGCGTCCCGCGGGCGGTCAGGTCTGGCGCCGCGTCGGCCCCGCCGGCGCCCTGGACGTTCTGGCGGAAGTTGTTGAGGCCCGGAGTGGTCCAGTTGAGACCGGCGGCGGAGCTGGAGGGGACGGTGCCATCCTCGTTCACGTTCGTGACGTGGTAGGCGTGTTGGTTCCAGATCCGCCGGCTGCTCACCCAGCGGTCCGCGGTGTCGCGGTACACGCGGATGCCCAGGGTGCCGCTGGGTCGCGACGCCCGGCAGGTGTTGCCGCTCCCTGGTGTGCCGGCCGGCGGGGCCTCACACACGAAGCCCGCGCGGTCGCAGCCTACCCCCGCGCAGCATTGGTCGTCGCGGGTGCAGCGGCAGAAGCCGGCGTCGCAGTTGCCCGACAGGCAGTCGCTGGGCTCGGCGCAGCGTAGCCCCGCGAAGAGGGGGTCGGTCTGGCGCGTGTCGAGGCCAAAGCCCGAGCAGTCGATGCCCGTGTCGGCGGAACCGCAGTTGAAGTTGTTGCCGATGACGATTTCGGCGTTGAAGTCGCCGTCCACGTCCGCGACCACCGGGTTCTCGTACCAGGTGCAGGAGGAGCGCGACTGGCTGAAGACGACCTCGCCCGTCTCGCCGTCGTAGACGCGGAGGAAGCATTCGTCGCCGTAGACCACCTCGGCCCGTCCGTCGCCCTCGAAGTCGAAGACGCTCGACCCGGTTCGGCTGGACGAAGCGTCCTGGCTGGGCTGGCTCCAGAGGACGCCGTCGGTGCGGCCGCTGGCGCAGCGCCCACCGGCCGGGCTTGCGGTGCAGTCGAGGTCCGCCACGAGGTATTGCGTCGCGCCAGCCGCGCCGACCTCGGGGACACCGTCGTTGTCGAAGTCCGCGATCGTCGGCGGACCGCCGGCGCCGCCGCCGGGGATGTCGACGGGGCCGAACACGATCGTTCCATCGAGGGTCTGCACGCGCACCGTGCCCCCCGAGACGACCGCGACCTCGGGGGTGTCGTCCGGCCAGCCCATGCCGCCGGCGAAGGCCCCGAAGTCGGCGAGGGCCACGTGCCCCGCGGCGGTGCCTCCGGGCGACCAGGCCTCCGGTGTCCACTGCTGGCCTGTACGGTCCCAGCTCCAGACGCCGTGGCCCTGCACGTGCTCGATCTCTCCGTCGCCGTCCACGTCGGCCACCACGGGGAAGACCCCTGTGGAGCCGCCGCCGGGGAGGTTCCCCAGGGTCTGATCGAGGAGCACCCCAGCGGCGTCGAAGACGTAGCCGCTACGCATCACCTCCGGCCGTCCGTCGTCGTCGAGATCCGCGATGGAGGGGCCGGCCCAGCCGCTCCCGGTGGGGTTGAACGGGGTCGTCCCGTCGGTGGTGCTCCGCCACAAGATGCGCCAGGCCGAAGCCGCGTCGTCGTAGGTGAACGCCACGAGCCCGCCGCCGGCCTGGAAAGCCACGATCTCCGGGCGCCCGTCGCCGGTCAGATCGCCGAGGGCGGGCGGCGAGGAGTGAGAGGTGAGCTGGAGCGATCCGAGCTCGGCTTGGAGCGCGCACGTGGCGCCGTCGAGGATGCGGATCACGCCCGTCGGTTGTTCGCTCATTCCGTCGAGGCCGTCGTCGAAGACCGCGACGATGCTCGGACGGGGTGGGTCGCCCGGCGCGCGGCCGATGCCGAAGTCTACAACCATGGGGGTCGACAGCACGTGCAGGTGGTCCGGGAAGGGATCGCCGGGGGGCGCCTGGCGGAACTCGCACTGGACCGTCGGCGCAAAGGTGCCCGCCACGATGATGCGGCTACAGGAGTCGTCGGTTTCCCGCCGGGGGGCACCGTAGGGGAGACAGCGCCCGTCGTCGCAGTAGCTGTCGTCGGAGCAGTCGTCGGACGTGGCGCAGGGGCCGAAGTCCGGCGCGCAGGCGCCGTCGAGGCAGAGCTCGCCGTCGGCGCAGCAGCCGCCGCCGCAGGGCGTGGTGCATACCGCGGCGTCGGAGCGGCCTCCGTCCGGGCTCGAAGCGTCCGAATCGCCGCCATCGGCCGCGTCGACGCACTCGCCGTCGACGCAGCGCTGGCCGAGCAAGCAGTCGCTCGCCATCGTGCATCGGTCGATCTCACCGCCGCCCCCGCAGTCGCACGCCACCACCAACGTCAGCCACG
>JALVDI010000486.1 GCA_027009115.1 Polyangiaceae bacterium
GCGTTGCGGAAGGTCGCCGATCGATCACCGTAGGCAGAGCTTGCGACGCCCGGGGGTCGAAGCTCGGTGGGGAGTCCAGCACCGTCGGCGGCTCCGCTCGCTCCGTCGCCGGTTCGAGCGGCGCGCGCGTTCGAGTCACGGCGTCGGCTGCCGCTGGGGTCGGCTGCACGGCCTCCGGGGAAGGGGTGGCTGTGAGCACGGCGGTGCCTTGGGCCGTGGCGGCCTTGCGCGCGGGCGCGAGCGTGGTCTTGCCGCTGCGGCTCTGGACGCTCCGGACGACCTTGCCCAGGATGCGTCGGGCCGTGGGAGGAGGCGCGAGGTCGGCCAGGGCGTCTCGGAGGGCTCGCGTGCTCTGGAAGCGATCGTCAGGATCGACGGCGAGGCAACGCTCGACGACCGCGGCGAACTCGGCGTTCGTGTCGGGGGCCGCCTCCGTGAGGGGCGGGTGCGTGCCGCGAGCGAGGTTCTTGAGCGTCTCCGTGTCGTTGGGGCCGTCGAAAGGTCGCCGGTGGGCGACCAACTCGTAGAGGAGGACGCCGAGCGAGAAGAGGTCGCTGCGTGGGTCGTAGCGCCCGTCCTGAGCATACTCCGGCGCCATGTAGGGCACCTTGCCCTTGACCACGCCGGTGCGCGAAAAGCCGGTGTTGCCAAGGGCCTTGGCGATACCGAAATCGGCGAGCTTGATTTCGCCGACGCGGCTGACCAGGACGTTGGAAGGCGAGATGTCCCGGTGCACGAGCCCTTCGTTGTGGGCGTAGTCAAGCGCGGCGGAGAGCTCCTGGGCGATGTGGACGATGATGCCGGTCGTCAGCTCTCGCTCCTTCATGAGCTTGCGCAGATCGAGGCCCTCGATGAGCTCGAGCACGAGAAAGGGGTTGCCGTCGTGGTGGCCGAAGTCGAGGACCTGCGCGATGTTCCCGTGACGCAGCCGGGCCGAGAGGCGCGCCTCTTGAATGAAGAGATCGGTCAGTTCCGGGTCGTGGGCAAGGTGAGGCAGCACCCGCTTGACGCAGACCGTCTGCTCGAACCCGCCAGGGCCGCGGCGGATCGCCACGAAGGTCTCCGCCATGCCGCCGACACCGATCCGTTCGACAAGTTCGTAGTCGCCGAGGCGATCCCCCACGTCAGCTCTTTCGGTTCATTGCAGGACGCGTGTGAAGAATTCGTCGTGGTCGCGGGCGAAGGCCCGGAAGCCTTCTTCCACCTGGTGGACCAGCTCGGCGTGAAGGTCGGCCGGCACGTAGCGGAAGGCGAGGTTCACCCCTTGCACCGCCCACGCGAAGTGGTCGGCTTCGGCGGCACCGCCGGCGCCTGAGTGGATGCGGATCCATTGGTAACAGTTGTGTGCCTGGCCGGCGATGTCGACGGCCCGGGCTTCCAGCTCCGCGACCAGGGTCGCGTCGACGGCGCGGAGGGTCGCGTCGATCCGCGAGAACTCTTGGTCGGCCAGCAGCTCGCTGCCGAGGTGGTAGCCCATCGCCCGGAAAATGCCGGCGTGGTCGTCGGCGTTGCCGGCCCCGTAGCCGTACGTCACCCGATAGCGCAGGGCTTGCAGCCAGAGTGGCGGCGCGAGGAACTCCTCGATGTGCCGTGTGTCGCCGAACTCGGGGTGTTGAGCCACCGAGGCTTCCAGGATGCCCAGGAGCGTCGCTTGGGCGAGGCATCGGTGCGTGTCGCGGTGCTCCGTATCGCGGTCGTCGAACTCGTCGCGTGCCGCGTCGAAAAAGTAGCTCGCGACCAGCACGCTGCGGTCGGCGAGGGGCATCGGGAAGCCCTCCTCGCGGAACAATTGCTGGCTGCGGCCGATCTCGCTCGACAAGAGCGCGACTCCCGAGCCGAAGAGACCGTTCCAGGAGGCGAAGCGGGCGAGGAAGCGGACGAGGGTTGGGCGCGACCGCGCCGCTTCTTGGACCACCTCCGCCACGCGCTCGCCGGCGGTCTCGTAGTCATGTACGGCGCGCAGCCTCTCCCGGGTAATCTCCATGGCTTCTTCCTCAGCGCTCCATCAGTGCGTCGATCTCGTCTTCAAGAATATAGTCGAGCTCTTCCTCGGCGTTCATTCGTTCCACGGCCACCTTGAGCTCCGCGACGACCTCGTCACGGGAGGTCGGGTTGGCCATCACGCGCTGGAAGACCTCGTCGAAGGTGTCCGCCATCGAGAGCATGGTCGCCTCCATCGATGCGTCTCTCGTGCGCATTTCTTCTCGGCGGCGGAGCAAGAGCTCGAGCTCCTGCTTGGCTTTGAGCAGGCGCCGGCGGTCCGCGGAGCCGCTCACGTCTTGCAGTTGTGCGTCGATCTCGGCGATGCGTTGCGCCAGGCTACGGTCGTCCAGGCTTTGGGCACGCTCGTGGATGGCGATGCGCGCCAGCCAGAGTCCCAGATAGTCGACCGTGGCGTCGTCCAGGGCGTCGATGTCGTCCTGGGTCACCGCCGTCTCGCTTTGCTCGGCGATCTTCCGGAGTGAGTCTCGCCGTTCGAGCATGCGGCGGTAGACCTTCCAGTAGGGGTGGTCGCGGCCTACGCGCTTTTCGATCTCCTCGATGAGGTGTTTCCGGGCGGCCTCGCGGCGTTCGAGCAGTAGGCGCCGATCGACCTTCCTTCGGAAGCGCTCGGAGCCGGGTACGAAGAGGGCGGCGATGGCGACGCCCGC
This sequence comes from Polyangiaceae bacterium, assembly GCA_027009115.1. GTDB lineage: Bacteria > Myxococcota_A > Polyangia > Polyangiales > Houyiibacteriaceae > JALVDI01. Next base: position 2,652 of record JALVDI010000486.1, read on the forward strand.
TCCGTAGCCGATCAGCGGTAGAAAGCCGAGCCCTCCAAAAGGGATGGAGAGCGCGAGGGCGGCGGCGACGGACCCAAGGCCGGCGTTCACGCTGTAGCGATGCAGGAGCATCTCTTTGAGGTAGTTGACCGGTTTCTTCTGTCGCCAGTTCGCCACGTCACCCTCAGAACGAAACCCGCACCTGGCCGTGGCTCTTGGAGCCGTGCAGCCGCTGAAGGATACGGTCTTTCATCTGCACGACGGGCGTGGACATCAGCCAGGCGTCGCTGCGAGGCCGTGGCTCGTCGATGCGGAAGTCGTCGACGATCGTCGCCGGACTGGCCGACAGCACGAGGACCCGGTCACCCAAGAGCAGCGCTTCGGTGACATCGTGGGTGACGAACACGACGATGCACTTCTGTGCCTTCCAGAGGTCGATGAGGAGCCGCTGCATCTCCTCTCGCGTCTGGGCGTCGAGCGCCCCGAAGGGCTCGTCCATCAGGAGGATGCGGGGACGGAGGACGAGGGCCCGGGCGAGGGCGACCCGCTGGTTCTGGCCTCCGGAGAGCTGGGATGGCCGCAGCTCGGCTTTGTCGGCGAGCCCCACGGCTTCGAGCATCTCTTGCACCCGAGTCTCCTGCTCGGCTGGTGGCACCCGCGCTCGCCAGAGCTTCAGGCGGAAGGGGAACGCGACGTTCTCGTAGACGGTGAGATCGGGCCGGTTGGCGTAGCGCTGAAACACCATGACCGCTTCGTCGTGAGGCCCGTTGCAGGGCACCCCTCCAATACGCACCTCGCCGCTCGTTGGCGACTTGACGCCGATGGGGCGTACGCCACCAAGCAGCCGAAGGAGCGTCGACTTACCGCAGCCCGACGGCCCGAGCAGCATGTTGATCGTCGGTGCGTTCAGCTCCAAGTCGATGCCGTCGAGGATGCGTTGCACCCCCTCGCCATCCGGGCGCGGGTACTCCTGCACGACTTGCGAGACAGTCACGTCGAGGAATGAAGCGGGCTCTTCGTTGGGCGCGCGGTCGTTGGTCCTCTCTGCCTGCTGGGCCTCGCTCATTACTCGGACTCCCAAGGATAGAGGGCGCGCTTGAGGGCTCGCATCAGCGAGTAGGTCACCAGCGCCAGGGCGATGATCACCCCGATGCCCACGAACACCTTGTCCATGGCGCTCTGCCGGCGCGCGATGCTGATGAGCTGTCCGAGCCCCCGGTCGGCGTTGACGTATTCGGCGACCGTGATGTAGGTCCACATGACGCTTACTGCCACGATGATCGCGTCCATGATCCGCGGCTTGGCCATGGGGTAAACGGCGTGGCGGACCGCCTCCCAGGGGGTCGCTCCCAGGTCTCGCGCGGCGATCCAGTGTTGTTGGCTGACCGCCTGCATGGCGTCACGCACCATCGGCACGAGGAAGACCACCGCGCCGATGAAGAGGAAGACGATCTTCATGGTTTCGCCGATGCCGAGCCACATGACGAGGATCGGCAAGATGGCGACGACCGGCGCCGAGCGCAGCGGGTCCACAAGGGGCGAGAGGAAGGCGTTGATGCGAGGTTCGGCGCCCATGAGGATGCCCATCGGCACGCCGATCGCGACCACGAGCACGCTGGCCACGAACACGCGTAGTAGCGACCAAGTCGTCGCCTGGAGCAAGAGGCTTTCGCCGCGTTCCGGGTCCCAAGCCAGGCGGGCGAAGGCGGCCCCGCATTGGACGATCGAGGGGAGCTTGCTCGGCGGAACCAGTGAGCCGGCGGTCAGCACCGTCCAGACACCGAGCACGAGGGCGACAGAAGCGAAGCCGTAGGCGCGCCGCTGTCTGGCGGGGAGCGGGTCGTAGGGGTTCCACATGCGGCGCGGACTTCCTGCGTCAGTCGTTCGAGGCGGCGTGGCGCTGGAGGATGGCGACGCGCGTCGCGCGGTTTCGTGCGCGGCAGTCGTCGAGGGACTCGCCTTCTTCGGGGGCGCTCTCATCGCAGAGGGGCTTGTCCGGCCCGTTGCCCACGATAATGAAGCGCTCCGGGCGGAACTCCCACTGGGTGACGAGATAATCGACGACGGCCTGCGCGCGCTCCCGAGAGAGCCGAAGGTTCGTCGCGCGGCGACCCGTCGAGTCGGTGTTGCCCGAGACCTCGAAGTACGCCGAGCCATGGCTCTCGATGAGCGGGACGATTTCGTTGTCGATGGTGCGCTGGGCGCGCCGCGTGAGATCCGCCGAACCCGAGGCGAAGTTCACCATGACCGGCCGGGTGACGACAGGTACCTGCGTCTGCGCCTGGACGGCCTGAGCGACCTGATCTCGCTCCTGTGTGGAGAACTCGAACTGTGGCCTCTGCGCGACCTCGCGTGCTTGTGGGGCGGCCTCCATGAGGGCGCGGATGTACTTGTACTCGAAGGACTCCTGGGGCGGGATGACGGGGCTGTTGGGGTTCGCGAGGGCTCCTGCCTCACGGTAGATGCGGTCGAAGCGTCGATAGACTCGCTCGTAGTGGTTCGTTCCGCCGGCGAGCCCGAGGATGCGGAGGTTGTCTTCGAGCCCCGTCCACACCAGGTTAGAGAAGAGCCCTTTGACGAAGTCGCGGCCCTCGTCGCGGGCGAGTTGAGCGAAGAACTCTTCGGTCTGCACGAGGGCCTCGACGGCACCGTCGGGGTCGTTGCGGGCGGCGTCGACGCCCTCCATCCAGCTCTTGACGAAGGCTTGGATCGCCGGCTCGTTGGCCGGGTCGTCGAGCACGCGCTTGTCGCAGACGATCACGTCGTAGATCAGGTTCGTCGCCACCCGGGTGGAGTAGATCACGTGCGCGCCGGGGATGTTCTTGAGGGCGAGGGAGAGGTCGGGATCCCAGAGCACCGCAGCGTCGGCGCTTCCGGACTCGAGGGCCGCGCGGACGCCGGCCAGTCCTTCGTCGGGGTTGATGAAGACGTAGTTGATCCGCGACTTCTGGCGTGCCGTGAGTGACGAGTTCTCAATGGCGTCGATGGTCATGCCGTGGCTGGGCGTGAACTGCAGCAGTGCGACGCGCTTGCCTACCAGGTCCTCCACACGCCGGATGGATGGATCGCGGGCGATGATCGCGTCGGCTCCCTGGGTGTTGTCGACGACCATGATGGCGCGGCCGTCCAGCCCGTTGTTGCGAAGGTTGGGTTGCTCTTGCGCCCAGAAGTCGCTCGTGCGCCATGCGCAATGGGCAGCACCGGACTCGAAGATGGTCGCGAGCGTCGGGATGTCGTCCTGGATGACGAACTCCACGTTCACGCCGTTGCGGGCCATGATCGAGCCCGGCCGCGTCGTCAGTGATTTGCCGTTCGCGTAGAGGGCGGGCGCGTAGCCGTGAAAGCTGACGATGGAGACCTTCAGAGGGTTCGTAGGAGAGCCGACAGGGCCGCCGGCCTCGCCGGTTCCGGTGCTCGCGGTGCCTGCCTCGCCGCCATCGGCCCCTTCTCCCTCGCCGCCGAAGCGGTCCTTGAGGCCCAGGTGCCACGCGGCAGCGCCGGCTGCGGAGAGGATGATGAGGACGATGAGTCCCTTTGCGACAGGAGTGAGGCGTGCCTTTGCCATGGGGTCGGTCCTTGTCTGATGGGTCGTGTCGGGTGGAACGGTCGGCGACCGCTCACGGGGTGTCGCGTTCGAGCGCGAAAGTGGCGGGAAGCACGCGCAGGCGCTCGATCTCGGCCTTGATGCGCGCGATTTCACGCACCGTCGCCGCCTCCGCCGCTTCGACCTTCCCGTCGATCTCGGCCTTCTGCGCGGCGATCTGGGCGGTCTCGAGCTGGAGCGTCTGCTCGAGCTCCAAGATCTTCTGGCGGATGGTCTCCGTCGCCTGCGCGAGGTAATCGTCGCGGGTCTGCTTCTCTTGTTCGGCCGTCTGGCGAATCTGGCCGAGCTGGTCTTGAATCTGGGCGGCCAGGTTCTCGAGCACGGTGATCTTGCGCTGGGCATCGAGCACTGCGTCGGCGATGGTCCACTCGTCGTCGGCCGCGTCCATGGCGAGCACCGCCGCCTTGCGCGTTGCGGGGTCCATCGCCCGCAGGCCGTCGAGCACGCGCAGCAGCTTTTCCGCCGAATAAGGCGCCTCGGGAACCTTCGCGGTGGCGTAGATCTCCTCGAACGGTCGGTCCTCGACGATGCCGGACGCGCTCGTGGAGGGGGCCGCAGGCGGCGCGGTCGGAGCGGTCGGGGGAGGCGAGGGGACCGACGCCGGAGGGCTCTGCTTCGCCTCCTCGGCGAGGATGCGGTCGATCTCGTCCAGGGACATCTCGTCGGCCGCCTCGCTCGCGACCTTTGCTTCCTCCTCTTCGGTGAGCTCGACGAGCTTCATCTTGGAGAGGGCCTTGAGAAATTTGTTCGCCATCGGCGTCGGCGAGCATCCCCCGCTTGACGCTGTCGATCAAGGCTGTCGGCGGGCTTGGCGGGGCCGGTGGGGCCTGCCCGGTGGCCGCGCGGTTCGTTCGTTGCTAGAGCGCATCTCAAACACGATCGTCGATCGATCCGTGGACTGGGCGGGACCGGTGGCGCATCCGAGAGGCGAGGGAATGTCGAGCATTCTTGAGCTGAGAGGATGGCGGCAGAGGGCGTACGCAGGCCGCGGAGCGGCGAGGAGGGGTTTTGAGATGGGCTCTGGGGCACCAGCCGTGGACACGAAGGTCACCGACACCGAGGGACGCGACGAGCGCCGGACCTCCGACATCCCCCGGAGCCACAAGGCCCTCGCCCTGTGTCTGGCCGCGACGGCTGCGCTGACCGCCCTCGACCTCTGGAGCAAGAGCTGGGCTCTGGAGACCCTGAGCACCGAACGCATCGGTCAGGCGCCGCCAGTCTGCGAGGCCGACGAGCAGGGCTACACGACCATGCAGCGAGGGCGGGGAGAGCCCATCGTCCTGGCGCACGATTGGCTCGAGCTCCGCTACGCCGAGAACTGCGGCGCGGCCTTCGGGCTCCTGCGCAACGCCTCGGCGACCCTGCGGCACGCGGTCTTCGGATTGGCTGCCGTCGCCGCGAGCATCGCGCTGTTGGTGATGTTCGCGCGGGGGCGCGGGGGCCCAGCCTTCGCGGCCGCGGTCCCCTTCATCGTCTCCGGTGCCATCGGCAACCTCGTCGACCGTCTGCGCTACGGCTACGTGGTCGACTTCATCCGGGTCCACTGGGACCGCGAGATCCTATGGATGCGCGAGTGGCCAACCTTCAACGTGGCCGACATCACGATCACCATCGGTGTCCTCCTGCTCCTCATCGACGGATGGCACGAAGGTCGCCGCCAAAAGAAGGGCGAGGTCGCGGAGCCGGCGGCGCGCCCGTCGAAGAGCTAACGGCCCGCGCCCGCATCGACCGTGGTGGATCGCGGTCGCCCTGCGTGGCGCAGGGCCGCGATGAAGCCTTGAAGATTCTCGAGGTGCGATGCGCTGCGCATGGGGAGAGGCTAGCCCGTGTTGGCCAGGCGAAGTGCCCGGCGGCGTAGGCGGCTCCAGGCCACGGCGACGAGGGCCAGGAAGAACAGCCCGATCAGCTGAGAGGTCGACAGTCCCAGCAGCGCCCCCCGGTCGTCGTCCCGAAGGTACTCGAGGCCGAAGCGGAGGACCGCGTAGAGACCCAAGAAGGTCAGCATCACCTGACCGTCGAAGCGCTTGCGTGGTCGCACCAGGAGCATCCCGACCGCCGCGATCAGAAGGCAGCCGAAGGCTTCGTAAAGTTGCGTCGGATGAACCGGAAGCGAAGGCTCCGAGGGCCACGCGAGCAGGCCGCGTTTCCACTGGGACTCGCTCGCCGGGCTCCACGGCGGGAAGCGGACGGCGGCCCAGAAGCTCCCGTTGGTCGTCTTGCCAAAGCAGCAACCTCCGAGGAAGCAGCCCATGCGGCCGAAGAAGAGGCCGAGGGGGATCGTCAGGCCGACGAGGTCGACGCCCTTGAGGACCGGGAAGCCCTCCTTGCGGAGAAAATGGATGCCGTAGGTCCCGGCGGCGATGAGGCCGCCGTAGTAGGCGAGGCCGCCCCGCCAGAAGGCGGCCCAGGCGAGGCAGTCGCGGGCCCGCGGGCGACATACGCCCGCCGCCTCGTCCCAGAGACCTTGGATCTGTGCGCAACGTCCTTCGGTGACCTGCCAGGCGACGCGCTCGGGGGCTGTGCAGAGGTGGACGTAGTCCCAGAAATAGCCGTCGGCGAGGACGTGCAGCAGCCGTGCCCCGACGACGCCCCAGAGGAGCGCGAAGAGACCGAGGTCGATGATGGTGTCCGCGTCGAGCTGCATGCGCTTGGCCTGCCGCGCCGCCAAGAAGATCGCGAGGCCGAAGCCGACCATGAGCATCGCGAAGTAGGCCGGGAGCGGCTGGCCGAAGAGCTCGAAGAGCGTCGGAAGCACACCCTGATCTACCAAGCGGCCGTCGCCGCGTCACTCGATGGATCACCGCGAGCAGAGGAGAGCTCTCGGTGTTCGGGCGGGCTCAGGCCTCCTCGGGCCGGAGACTGAAGCGGAGGCCGTCGCCGGATACTTCGGCTTCGTGGAGCCGGCCCTCGCCGAGGCCGCGCTCGAAGCGGCTCGCGAGCGTCTCGGCGGCGATGGTTTCGGCGTGCGCAGCGATCGCCTCGGCCAGCTCACCGTCCGCCTCCCAGCCGACGTGCACCCGGGCGCCGATCGGGAGGTCCATCTCCTTGCGCGCCTTGTTGATGCGGTTGATGACCTCCCGTGCCAGCCCCGCGCGGTGCAGCGCGGGGGTGATCTGGGTATCGAGCACCACGACGTGGCCCTGCTCCTCGGCCGCGGCGAAGCCTGCCTTGGCGACGAGGCGCACCTGGATGTCGTCGGGGCCAAGCTCGAAGCGTTCGCCGCCGAGGGCGAGGACGACGCTCCCCTTGGTGCGCAGCTGGGCATAGAGCGCGGCCCCGTCGGCGGCGGCGAGGGCGGCCTTGCAGGCGGGCAGGTGCTTGCCGAGGCGCGGGCCGAGGGCGCGGAAGTTCGGCAAGAGCTGATAGTCGACGTAGGTCTCCAGCTCGTCGGTGAAGGCGATCTCCTCGACGTTGAGCTCGTCGCGGATGATCCGCTCGAAGCGCTGAATCGTCACGCGCTCCATCTCGTCGGCGACGGCCACGATAGCCTTGCTCAGGGGCTGGCGGACCTTGAGCTTGGTGTCTGCGCGCACCCGTAGACCCGCGGCGACGACGGCGCGGGAGAGCTGCACCGCTCGTCGCAGGGATTCGTCGACGCGCTCGACGCTCGGTTCGGCGAAGGCGGCGAGGTGTACCGAGCGCGGCGCCTTCGGGATGCGCGTGGCGACCAGGTTCTGGAAGATGGCTTCGCTCATGAAGGGGACGAAGGGCGCGATCAGCTTCGTCGTCTCGACGAGGACCTCGTAGAGCGTCGCGAACGCCGCGGCCTTGTCGGCGCTCTCGCCCTGGGCCCAGAAGCGGGGCTTGCTCCGGCGCACATACCAGTTGCTGAGGGCGTCCACGAAGCCCTCGATGTGGCGGACGGCGAGGTGGCTCTTGTAGTCGTCGAGCTCTCGGCGCACGGAGCGGACCGTGTGGTCGAGCTCGGCCAATACCCAGCGATCCATGGGAGGCCGCCCGCCGACGGCCGGCCGCGGCGCGGTCGGATCCCAGCCGTCGATGTTGGCGAGCTGGACGAAGAAGGCGTAGCTGTTCCAGATCTTCAGAAGGAACTTGCTGATCGCCTCCTTCGTGGCGCGGTCGAAGAAGCGCGTGTTCTGACCGGGAACCGTCGCCGAATAGAGGGCCCAGCGCACCGCGTCCGCTCCCGCCGACTCCATGAGCTCGAGGGGGTCGGTGTAGTTCTTGAGCGACTTGCTCATCTTGCGGCCTTGCTCGTCCGTGAGCAGGCCCAGTACCACGCAGTTCTTGAAGGGGTGAGGATACTTCTCTTCGTCGAAGAGCAGCGTGCTGATCGTCATCAGCGAGTAGAACCAGCCGCGGGTCTGGTCGACGGCTTCGGTGATGAAATCCGCGGGGAACGCTTTGTGGAACTTCTTGCGCTGCTCCTTGACGTGCGGGTACCCCCACTGCGCGAAGGGCATGCACCCGCTGTCGAACCAGCAATCGATCACCTCCGGAACCCGCCGGTAGACGCCCGGCTTGCCGCGCTCGGTCCAGGTGACGTGGTCGATCCATGGCTTGTGGACCATGAGGTGGTCGGCGAGGGAGCGGTCGCGGCGCTGCGCCTCGTAGAAATGGTCGAAGGCGCGCGGGTTCCTCTCGAGGATCTCCTCGACGGATCCGACCGCGACGACGTCCCCGGTCTCGTCGTTGACCCAGATCGGCAACGGCGTGCCCCAGAAACGCTCGCGGCTGAGCGCCCAGTCCACGTTGCCCTCGAGGAATTGGCCGAAGCGGCCGCGCTTGATGTGCTCGGGCTCCCAGTGAACGTGTTCGTTGTTCTCTTGGACTCGGTGAATCTCCTGGGTCGTGCGGACGAACCAACTCTCCCGCGCGTATTGGATGAGAGGGTCTTCCATGCGGCGCCACGAGAACGGGTAGTCGTGGCGGTAGACCTCCTCCTTGAAGAGCAGCCCGCGCGTCCGGAGGTTCCGGATGATGTCCCGGTCGGCGTCCTTGCAGAAGCGACCGGCGAAGTCCGTCACCTCCGGTGGGAAGGTCCCGTCGGGCCGCAGCAACTGGAGCCACCCGAGCCCCTCGCTCTTGCAGGCCGCGAAGTCGTCCTCTCCGAACGCGGGGGCGAGGTGGACGAGCCCCGAGCCCGAGGCGAGCTCCACGAAGTCGGCCGCGATGACCCGATGCGCCGGGCCGCCCTCGGGCTCCACGTAGCGGAAGGGTGGTTCGTACTCGGTACCGACCCACTGCTGGCCCTTGCGGCGCTCCAGAATCTCGTGCGGGCGATCGCCCAAGAGGTTGGCGGCGCGCGCTTCGGCGAGAACGAGCTTGCGGCCGTCGTCCAGCCGCACGGTCAGGTAGTCGGCGTCCGCCTTCACCGCGAGGGCGATGTTGGACGGGAGGGTCCAGGGCGTCGTCGTCCAGGCCAAGAAGCTCGTGTCCGGCATGCCCTTGACGGGGAAACGCACGGTGATCGAGGGGTCATCGACCTGCTTGTAGCCTTGGCCCACCTCGCCGGCGGAGAGCGCCGTGCCGCCCTGAGGCCACCACCACACGACCTTGTGCCCCTTGTAGAGGAGTCCCTTGTCGAAGAGCTTCTTGAGGGCCCACCAGACGCTCTCGACATAGCTCTTGTGGAAGGTGACGTAGGCGTCCTCCAGGTCCACCCAGAAGCCGATGCGGCGGGTCATCACCTCCCACTCGTGGGTGTACTTGAAGACGCTTTCGATGCACTTCTTCGTGAACGGCTCGATCCCGAAGTCGGCGATCGCCTGGCGGCCGCTGATGCCGAGCTCCTTCTCGACCTCCACCTCGACCGGCAGGCCGTGGGTGTCCCAGCCGGCGCGCCGCGGCACGTGGAAGCCGCTCATGCTCTTGTAGCGCAGGAAGACATCCTTCATCACGCGGGTGAGGACGTGCCCCGCGTGCGGCATCCCATTCGCTGTCGGAGGCCCTTCGTAGAAGACGAATGGGGGCTTCTTCTTGCTCTGCTCGAGGACCTTCGCGAAGATGCGCTCGTCGTCCCAGAACCTCTGGACCTCTTTGTCGAGCTGGGGGAAGGAGACCTGCGGAGACACGGGGTCGAACATGGCCGCTGTCTACCATGGTCCGGTCGCGATCCAAGGGTCGCGATGCCCCTTTCGTTGCCGTGGAGGCTCTGGTAGTCAGCGGCCATGGCGCTCCTCGACGGCAAGGCGATCGCGAAGAAAGTCCGCGCGGAGGCGGCGGAGCGAGCCGCGGCGTTTCTTGCGCGGCACGGTCGCCGGCCTGGGCTGCATGTCGTCCTCGTCGGTGACGATCCGGCCTCGCAGGTCTATGTGCGCAACAAGGAGCGCGCGGCGGGCAAGGCGGGCCTCGAGGGCAAGGTCCACCGCCTGTCCGCCGACACCCCCCAGGGCGACGTCGAAGCGCTCGTCGGCGAGCTGAACGCCGACCCGCGTATCGATGGAATCCTGGTGCAGCTCCCCCTGCCGGCGCATCTCGACGCCCAGGCGGTGATCGACCGCATCGACCCGGCCAAGGACGTCGATGGGCTCACGCCTCAGAGCGCCGGGCTGCTCGTGGACGGACGCCGAGGTTTGCGTCCGTGCACGCCGAGCGGCTGCATGCGGCTGCTGCACGAAGCGAAGGTGCCCCTCGCCGGGCGTCGGGCGCTGGTCATCGGTCGCAGTCTGCTCGTGGGCAAGCCGGTGGCGCTGATGCTCCTGGCCGAGAATGCGACGGTGACGATCGCGCATTCGCGCACGGAGGACCTCGCCGCGCGGGTGGCGGAGTCGGACGTCGTCGTCGCGGCCGTGGGGCGCCCGGGGCTCGTGCGTGGGGCGTGGATCAAGCCGGGGGCGGCGGTTCTCGACGTCGGGATCAACCGCGGCGCGGACGGGCGTCTCCGAGGCGATGTGGAGTTCGAAGCGGCGCGGGAACGGGCGGGGTGGATCACCCCAGTGCCTGGCGGGGTCGGGCCGATGACCATTGCCATGCTGCTGAGCAACGCCGTGACCGCCGCGGAATGGAGGGAGAGCTGATGGCTGCGAAGAAGACCGCCGCGGAGAAGACCGCCGCGAAGAAGACCGCCGCGAAGAAGACCGCCGCGAAGAAGACCGCGCCGGCCCTCACGGGGCGCAAGCCCCCCGCGCTCGGCAAGAAGGCGCCGGACTTCTCCCTCGAATCCACCGAGGGGCACCCGATCTTGCTGAGCGATTACCGAGGCAAGTGGGTCGTTCTCTACTTCTACCCGAAGGACAACACGCCGGGCTGCACCCTCGAGGCCAAGGCCTTCCGGGATGCGGCCAAGCGACTGGCGAAGCTCGGGGCGGTCGTGCTCGGCGTCAGCAAGGACAGCGTCCGGTCCCACGAGCGCTTCCGCGACAAGTACGAGCTTGGGTTCCCGCTGCTCAGCGATCCCGAGCAGAAGGTGCTCGAGGCCTACGGTGCCTGGGGCGAAAAGAGGAACTACGGGAGGGTGTACCAGGGCATCATCCGCAGCACCTTCCTCATCGATCCCCAAGGCAGGCTCGTGCGGGCCTGGCCCAACGTCCGCGTGGCGGGCCACGTCGACGAAGTGCTGGACGCGCTGGAGGAAGAAGCCTCGCGGTGAAACGAGCCTCGGCGGGCGCTTGTGACAAAGCGCACGGGCGAGCAACCCGGGGAAGTCGCCTGTGCCGCCGGCCGTTGACAGCCGTTCCCCGGCCCCGCTAGTTTGCATTCTCACTTGTACGGGTCGTGCGCAGTCGCCGCGCGGCGCCGTCCGGAGGATCCATGGCTTGTTTCCGCATTGTCTGTCTGTGCCTGCTGACCGCTCTCGCCCTTGGTTGCGGTGATGACGACCGCACCACTCGGGACGGAGGAAGCGGCGCGTGCACGCCCGCCTGCTCGGCCGGGACGCTCTGCTGCGGGAGCCGCTGCGCCAACCTGAACACGGACCCGATGAACTGCGGCGGCTGCGGGATGGCCTGCCTGCCGGGTCAGAGCTGTTCGAGCGGCACTTGCACCGGCACTCCGGTCGACGGTGGTGGCGTCGACAGCGGCGGAAGCTCCATGTGCACTCCAAGCTGCAGCTCGTCGCAGCGTTGCTGCGGAACTTCGTGCGTCAACCGGGAAGGGCCGGCCGGGGTCCTCGACGCGCGGAGCGACTCGAGCTTCGCCAACTGCAACGGCTGCGGGCTTGCCTGCGATGCGGACCGCGCGAGCCGCTGTGGGACGCAGTTGGGCATGAGCGGTCCGCCGCAGTGTCTGTGTGGGAACAACCTCCAGTGCCCGGCCGGTCAGGCCTGCGTGACGAACGACATGGGGACCTTCATCTGCGCCGACCTCAACTTTGATCCGATGAACTGCGGGGCGGTGGGCAACCGCTGCGCGGAAGGGGAGAGCTGCATCAGCGGCGTCTGCCAGTGCGGTTCGACCGGCGCGAGCTGCGCCGCGGGACAGGCCTGCTGCGGCGGCGCGTGCATCGATACGCAGACCGATCCGATGAACTGCGGTGCCTGCGGCAACGTCTGCGGCGCCGGTTCGACTTGCACCGGCGGCATGTGCGGTTGTGGCGGCGGGCCCGCCTGCCGGCCGCCCACGCCGGGGATGTTCGGCGCCGGCGGTGATCCTGGGGAGAGCTGCTGCGGCGGCGTCTGTGTTCCAAACACGAACGAGAGCTGCGCTTGCGAGGCCTGCACCGGCGACGACACCTGCCAGATCGCCGGCGGCGGGATCATCCCCGGAATGGGAAGCGGCGAGGCGACGGTTTGCTGCGGCGGCGTGGAGGTGGCGCTGCTGGGTTGCGGCGGCGGGCTCGGCGGCCTGGACGGCGGCTTGCCGTTCCCCTGAGCCCAGGCGCCCCAGAGAGGGTTCACCTCAGGCCCGCCTCGGGACCAGGCGGCTCAGGTGATCATCAGCACGAAGACGACCAACATGAGGAGCGCGAAGGCGGCCAGCAGAGTGCCGCCGATCGCGACGGCCCGCCGGTCCCAGCTCCGCAGCGCTTCGTCGTGAAGCTTCAGCTCTCGCTGCAGCTGGGCGACGTGGTCGTCGGCCTTCACCGCAGTCGCCGCTTCCAGCACACCCATGGGGACCCGCGCATCCCGGGCGCGCCTGCCGAGCTCCGCCAGCCGGCGTTCGGCTTCGCTCGTCGCCTTTCCGACGGACGCTTCGGCTGCGAGGATGCTTCCGGTAAGCTCTCGATCGAGGTGGCGGCGGGTGGCCTGGTGGCGGCGGAGCTGCTCGAGGCCCGCGGCGAGGCGGCTCTGCACGTCCCGAAGCTCGCCGGCTTTGGCGTCCACTTTCTCCTGTTGGAGGGCGACCTCTGCCCGGCGCGCCTCCAGGGAGGCCTGCAGGGGGGAGGCATCCGGCGCGTGGCGTAGCTCGATCTTCACCCGATCGAGAGCTGCGGTCCGGCGGCGGAGCTCGTGGCTGAGCACGTCCAGCTCCGCGCGGAGCTTGGCTTCGCGGTCGCGGAGCGGCGCGACCATGGCCTCGGCGCGCGCGATCTCTTCGTCCAGCCGGCGTTTCTCCGCGTCGGCTTCGGCTCGGGTGCGCTGCGCGAGGCTGCGCTGCGAGTCCGTCGCGCCCAGGGCGCGCTGGGCCTGTCCAGCGAGCTCCGCGAGGCCGTGGGTGTCCAGGTCGGCGCGCTGGTGCTGCAGCAAGGCCCGGCCCAAGGCCGCGTGGGTCGCCAGCACGCGGCGCTGGGCCGTCTCGAGGCGCTCTGCGAGCCGGCGGCGACTCTGCCAGAGGTCCTTGGCGCGCAGGGCGACGTGGACCGTGTAGGGCAGAGCCAGCAGCGGGTTGCGGGGGGGCTCGCCGAAGCCGGCGAGGGCGGCCGCTTCGGCCTTGCGGCGCGCCGCCTCTCGGATGGCCTCGGGGGAGGTTGCAGCAACGTGAGTCGCCCCAGGAACCGGGCCAGGTGCCCCGACGGCAGGCATCGGGCCCGGCGTTGGCTCATGCACCGGTGGCTGCGGTACGGGCGCGAGCTCGAGGGGGGCGAGGTCGGCGCTCGGCGGTTCCAGCGGGTCGTCCCCCAAGGTGGACGGCCCCGAGGGCATCTTCGGCGCAACATTGGCCGAGGGGTCGGCGAGCTCGAGGGGCGGCAGCTCCGCCGCGTCGCGGAACGGGTCGAAGGGATCGTCGTCGCCGAAGGAGGTCGTCACCGGCCTTCATCATACGGGATCGTGGGCCTGGTCAGGGCGTCGATTGACACCCTGACGACCCCCTGATAGCCCCCGAAGCCCGCGTGAGCCCTGAATCGCCCGATAGTGATGCGCCCGCCGAGAGCGACGAGCCTCCGACCTCGCCGGAAGGATCGTGTGGCGAGGCCGCGGGTTCTGCCGCCGCCGCGGACGCGCCCCAGGCGCCGGCCTATCCGCCGGACGCGCCGATCCCCGTCGACCCCAATTTTCGCATCGAGCTGCCGGGCTTCGAGGGGCCCCTCGACCTGCTTCTCTACCTCATCAAGAAGCACGAGCTCGACGTGCTCGATCTTCCCATCGCGTTCATCACCGAGCGCTACATCGAGTACCTCGGCTTGATGGAGGAGCTGAACCTCGACGTCGCGAGCGAGTACCTCGTGATGGCGGCGACACTCGCGCACATCAAGAGCAAGGGGCTCCTGCCTCGTCCGCCCCAGGACCAGGACGAGGAGGAAGAGGACGAGCTCGATCCACGGGCAGAGCTCATCCGCCGCCTGCTCGAGTACCAGAAGTACAAGCGCGCCGCCGAGGCCCTCGGGTCTCGCGGTATTGCCGGGCGTGACGTCTTTCCAAGGGGTATCCCGACGGCCAAGGCCGAGGGCCCCGCCCCCCTGGCGCCTTTCAGCGTGTTCAAGCTGATCGACGCCTTCCAGGCGATCGTCAAGCGCAAGAAGGGCACGATCTCCCTCGAGGTCGACGCTGAGCGCGTCACCATCCAGGAGCGCATCACGCAGATCGTGGAGTCGTTGCGTCGGACCGAGCGGACTCCGTTCGAGCGGCTCTTCGAGGGGAGCGTGACGACCTACGACCTCGTCGTGACGTTCCTGGCTCTGCTCGAGATGGCGAAGATGCGCCTCGTGAAGATCTACCAGGACGGTCCGACCGAGCCCATTTATCTGGAGGCGCGGGTCCTCGATGCCGACGCGGTTCAGCAGACCATCGCTCACGCCGGGGCCGACTTTGGCGAAGAACCGGTGCGCCCGTTCGGGGCCGAGGAGGGGAAGGACGAGCCGGAGCCGAACGCGGTTGAGGAGGACGACGAGGCCGAGGCCGACGAGGCAAGCGAGGACGACGAGGCCGACGAGGCCGACGACCAGGACGAGTACGAGGGGGACGGTTTCGCTGGGGCGGGCGGCCTTGGTGCGGCGCCTGAGACCGAAGCCTCAACGCAGACGCGGGGAGCGGGCGCGCACCGCCGGGACGAGGAGGGCGCCGCCGGTGCGCTGCTTTCCGCCGAAGCGCTTGAAAACGAGACCGATTCGGAGCAAGACCGCCGCTCGTGATGGGGACGCAGAGGACCGACACCGCCGAGCCCGAGAGCGAGGCGGGAGGGCGCGAGGAGCCCGCCGAGAGCCCGGCCGCGTGTGCCCAGGGGGCCGAGGTCGAGGCTCGCAGCGCCAACGAGGAAGCGTCGTCTCCCGAGCAGGGCGAGCCGGAGCGAAGTGAGCCCGAGGCCTCGGTGGGAGGGGAGAGCGCCGCCGGCCTGGGGCCTGGCGCGGGCGATGGTGACGAGGCAGCGGTCGACGTACCCGGACCCGGTCTCGAACGTTCTGTCGCCATCCGGGATTCGCACCTCAAGAGCTTGGTGGAGAGCTTGATCTTCGTCGCCGATCGTCCCGTGCAGCCCAAGCGGCTCGCGCGCGCGACACGAAGCCGGCCGTCGGATATCGAAGCGGCCCTCGCGGAGCTCGAGAGCGACTACCGGGACCGAGGGATCAACCTCGTGCAGGTCGGCACCGGCTGGCAGTTCCGTTCGTCCGCGATCAACGCCGCGTTCGTGCGGGACTTCGTCTCGCGCACGCCGGTGCGGCTGACCCGTGCGCAGATCGAGACCCTCGCCATCGTGGCCTATCGGCAGCCGGTGACGCGCCCGGAGGTCGACGAGATCCGCGGCGTTGACTCGGGGTCGGCCCTGAAGGTCCTCCTCGACCGGGGCCTGTTGAAGATCCTGGGACGCAAGGAAGAGCCCGGGCGCCCGCTGCTCTATGGGACGGCGCCTTACTTCCTGGAGTTTTTTGGGATGAAGAGCCTCGCCGAGCTCCCGACCCTCAAGGAGTTCAGCGAGCTAACCGACGAGAGCAAGGACATTTTCGAGCGCACGCTCGGCGAGCCCCTCGACCTCGGGAGCGTCGAAGAGGCAGCCAGGGCTGCCGAGGAAGACGCCCAGGCCGAGCTGCTGGACGAAGCTGAAGATCCGGAAGAGGGGGACGACTCAGTGGCCCGCCCTGAAGCCGACGAAGACGACGAAGACGACGAAGACGACGAAGACGACGACTGAGCTCGCCGCACGGACTCACGATGACCTTTCAAGAACTCATCCTCGCCCTCGAGCGGTTCTGGGCCGACCACGGCTGCGTGGTGGGCCAGCCCTACAACTCCGAGGTCGGAGCCGGCACGTTCAACCCGCACACCTTCCTTCGCGCCATCGGCCCCGAGCCCTGGAACGTCGCCTATGTCGAGCCCTCCCGTCGTCCCACCGACGGACGCTACGGCGACAACCCGAACCGGCTGCAGCAGTTCCACCAGTACCAGGTCATCCTCAAGCCGTCGCCGATCGACATCCAGGACCTCTACCTCGAGTCGCTTCGGGCCATCGGCACCGATCCGCTCCATCACGACATCCGCTTCGTCGAGGACGATTGGGAGTCTCCGACTCTCGGCGCCTGGGGCCTTGGCTGGCAGGTGTGGCTGGACGGCCTCGAGATCAGCCAGTTCACGTACTTCCAGCAGTGCGGCGGCATCGACTGCAAGCCGATCAGCGGCGAGCTGACCTACGGTCTCGAGCGGATCGCGATGTACCTCCAGGACGTCGACGACGTCTATGACCTCGTCTACTCCCGGAGTGGGGCGGGCACCGTCTACTACGGCGATCTCTTCAAGCGGGCCGAGTGGGAGTGGTCCACCTACAACTTCGAGCGCGCCGATGTGCCTCTGCACAAGCGGCTGTTCGACGATTGCGAGGCGCAGTGCATGCGGATGCTGGGGCTCCGCGCCGAGAAGGGCAAGGGCGGTAGCCTCGCGTGGGAACCCTGGGCGGATCCCGAACAGAACGCCGACGCGCCGCTTCAACGGCTCGTGCTGCCCGCCTACGACTGCGTCATCAAGTGCAGTCACTACTTCAACGTGCTCGACGCCCGGGGCGCCATCAGCGTGACCGAGCGCCAGCGCTACATTGGGCGGGTTCGGCACTTGGCCCGGGCTTGCGCCGAGGCCTGGTACGCGCAGCGTGAGGCCCTCGGCTTTCCGCTGCTTCGCCCAGCGTCGGCCGCCGACCGCGCCTCGTGAGAGTGGGGGCCGTCGAGGGCGGCGGCACGACCTTCGAGGTCGCTGTCGGGTCCTTGGCGGAGGGGGCGGTGCGCGAGGAGGAGCGTACGAGCATCCCGACGCGCGAACCGAGGGAGACGCTCTCGGCGGTGGTCGCGTGGCTTGCTCGCCGCGACGTGCGCGCCGTGGGTGTCGCGAGCTTCGGCCCGCTCTCGCTGCCCGCCGGACGAGTGCTGGGCACGCCCAAGCCCGGCTGGGAAGGCACCGAACTGCGGCAGGCGCTCGCGCCCCTGGGCGTGCCCGTCGCGCTCGAGACGGACGTCAACGCCGCCGCCCTGGCCGAGCAACGGTGGGGAGCGGCACGCGGTCAGCAGGTCGCGGTCTACCTGACCGTTGGCACCGGCGTCGGCGGTGGGTTGGTGGTCGATGGCGAACCGGTGCACGGCGCCATGCACCCGGAGATGGGCCACCTCGCCAGCGCCTACCCAGACCGCTTCACCGGGGTGTGTCCTTACCACGGCGCTTGCATCGAGGGCCTGGTGAGCGGGCCCGCCATTGCCGCCCGGACCGGAGCCGAGCCTGCCTCGCTTCCGGACGAGCACCCGGTGTGGGAGACGGTGGCGGCGCACCTGGGCGAGCTTGCCGCCGCCGTGATCCTCACGACCGCCGCCGGCTGCGTCGTGTTCGGCGGCGGTGTCGTGCGAGGGCGACCCTTCGTGCTCCGCGGCGTCGAAGCGTCGATGCGCCGGCGGCTGGCGGGCTATCTTCCCTGGGCCGCCGAAGCCTCTCCCATTCGTCGGGCGATGCTCGAGCGCCCGGGGCTCTGGGGCGCCTTCGCTCTCGCTACGCGTGGGACCCGTTGAGCGCGGGCGCGGTGGGTGTTAGCACCAGCCGCGCATGCCGGATTTTCTGCTTGAGATTGGCGTCGAAGAGCTCCCCTCCTCTTTTGTTCGCTCGGGCCTTCGGTCGATGGAGGCCGCGGCGCGCCGTCTGCTCACCCAGCATCGCCTCGAGGCGGAGGTCGGCGTCGCTGGGACGGCCCGACGCCTCGCGCTTCAGCTACGGGGCTTGCCCAAGGCGCAGCCGCCGCGTGAGGAGACGCTCCAGGGGCCACCCTGGGCGGCGGCTTTCAAGGACGGCGAGCCGACGCGCGCGGCCCTCGGTTTCGCGAAGAAGCACGGAGTCTCCGTGGGTGCCCTCGAGAGGGTCACGACGCCGAAGGGCGACTACGTTTCGGTCCACATCCGGGAGGAAGGGCGCCCCACCGGCGCCGTGCTCGGGGAGCTCCTCGCTGAGCTCTGTGGGCGAATCACCTTCCCCAAGACCATGCGCTGGGGGGAAGGGGAGTTCGCCTTCGGACGTCCCGTCCACTGGATCGTCGCGTTGCTCGACGACGCGGTGGTGCCCTTCGAGTTCGCCGGCGTGGCTTCGGATCGTCAGACCCGTGGTCACCGCTTCCTCGCTCCTGAGTCGTTCCCCCTCGCGGACGCTGGAGACTACGCATCGGCGCTGGCGAGCGCCCACGTGGTCGTCGCCACCGACGCGCGTCGGGCGCGGATGCTCGAGTTGCTGACCCGTGCGGCCGAAGAGCTGGGAGGCGTTCTCGCCGAGGACCCTTTCCTCGTCGAAGAGTGCGTCTCCCTTGTCGAGGAGCCGTTCGTCGTGCCTGGGAGCTTCGAGCCAGGGTTCCTGGAGCTACCCGACGAAGTGGTCGTCAGCGTGATGCGCGACCACCAGCGCTACTTCGCCGTGCGTTCTTCCGATGGCGCGCTGCTTCCGCGCTACCTGAACGTCGTCAACACCGCCGCCGACCCCGAACGCATCGCCAAGGGCAACGACCGTGTGCTGCGCGCGCGCCTCAAGGACGCTCAGTTCTTCGTCGCCGAGGATCTCAAGGTCGTGGAGGCCTCCGGTTTCGCGCCCTGGCGCGGGAAGCTCGACTCCGTCGTCTTCCAGCGCAAGCTCGGCACCGTCGGCGCGAAGGTCCAGCGGATCCAGTCGCTCGCCAGAGAGTTCGCGCCGCAGGTGGGCGTCGACCCCGCCGACGCCGAGAAGGCCGCCGACCTCTGCAAGGCCGATCTCGAGTCGCTGATCGTCTTCGAGTTCCCGGAGCTCCAAGGGACGATGGGTCGCTTCTATGCCGAGCGGGTGGGCGTCGAGGCGCCCGTCGCTGCGGCCATCGAGGAGCACTACCAGCCGGCGGGCGCGCAGGACGAGGTTCCGCCATCGGCTCTGGGTGCCCTCCTCGGCGTCGCCGACCGCGTCGACACCCTCGTCGGATGCTTCCTCATCGGGCAGCAGCCCAAGGGCAACGCCGATCCCTTCGGGCTACGGCGGGCGGCGTTGGGGATCGTGCGGATCGCTTTCGAAGGCGCCATCGATGTGGATCTCGAAGGCTGGGTTCGGGCGTCCGCCAAGCAATACGGCGCACTCGCTGAGGGGAAGGAGGAGGCGCTGACGGCCCTGCGCGAGTTTTTCGACGCCCGGCTTCGAGTGTGGCTGAAGGACCGCTACCCCCGAGACCTCGTCGATGCATGCATCAGCGCCTGGAGGACCGAGGCCGGCGGGCGTTCCTTGAGGGATCTGCGCGACCGCATCGTGGCCCTCGAGCGGCTTCGGGACACGGCGCACTACGGGCCCCTCGCGGTGGCGTTCAAGCGGGCGCACAACATCACCAAGGAGGTGCAGGGCGGCCCGGTCGACCCGGCCTTGTTGCTCGAGCCAGCGGAGCGAGAGCTGGCGCGGGTCTTCGCCGAGGTTCAGCCCAAGGTCGACGAGCGCACCGAGGCAGGAGACTATGCTGGGGCGCTGCAGCTCGTCGCCGAGCGCCTCAGGGACCCCATCGATACGTTCTTCGAGGGGGTCTTCGTGATGGTCGACGACGCCCGGTTGCGCGACAACCGCCTGTCGTTGCTCAAGGGCATCGCGGACTGCGTGAACCGAATCGTCCACTTCCACCTGCTGCAGGCCTGAACCATGAGACACGTCTTTCTGTTCGATGCGGAGCCGAGCGACGGCGACCTGAGGAGTCTCCTCGGCGGCAAGGGTGCGGGCTTGAGCGAAATGACGCGTCTGGGGATCCCGGTCCCGCCAGGCTTCACGCTGGACACTCGCGTGTGCGCGCATTTCCGCCGCAGCGGTGGCGAATACCCGGAGGGGCTCCCGGCGCAGGTCGACGAAGCGCTGGCGGCGGTCGAAGAGAAGGTCGGCCGACGTTTCGGTGACGCGGCCAACCCGCTGCTGCTCTCCGTGCGCTCGGGAGCCGCCATCTCGATGCCCGGCATGATGGACACGATCCTCAACCTCGGGCTCAACGACGAGACGGTCCAGGGGCTCGCTCAGACGAGCGGGGACCGCCGCTTCGCGTTCGACGCCTACCGGCGCCTGCTCCAGATGTACGGCGACGTCGTCCTGGGGGTCCCTCACGCCCGCTTCGAGGAGGCTCTCTCCGAGCTCAAGGGCGAGGCCGGGGACCGGGCGATGCTCGATGCGGACCTGTCGGCCGAGGCGCTCGAGACCCTCGTCGGGCGCTACCAGGAGCTCATCGCGAGCGCCGGGCGGCCTTTCCCCCAGGACGTCCACGCCCAGCTCTGGGGCGCGATCGAGGCGGTCTTCGGCTCCTGGGACAATCCTCGCGCCGTCCGTTACCGCAAGATGCAAGGGATCCCTGAGGACCTGGGCACGGCCTGCAACGTGCAGGCGATGGTCTTCGGCAACATGGGCGAGACGAGCGGGTCCGGGGTGGCGTTCACGCGCAACCCCTCGACCGGGGAGAAGATGCTCTACGGCGAGTTCCTCCCCAACGCCCAGGGCGAGGACGTCGTCGCGGGCATCCGCACTCCCCGACCGCTGACGGCCGCTGCGGCGCTGCCGGGGCAGGAGTCGCTGAGTCTCGAACGCTCGATGCCCGAAGCGTTCGCCGCGATCGCGCACCACTGCGCGACCTTGGAGGCCCACTTCGGCGACATGCAGGACGTCGAGTTCACGATCGAGCGGGGTCGGGCGTACATCCTCCAAACCCGGCGTGGCAAGCGCACGGCGCAGGCGGCGGTGCGCATCGCCGTGGACATGGTTGGCGAAGGAGCCATCGATCGCGATCGTGCCCTGTTGCAGGTCGAAGCCGACAGCCTCGAGCAGCTGCTGCACGCCCGCTTGCCCTCTCCCGAGGAGCTCGCGGCGCAGGGGGTGCTTCCGTTGGCCTCGGGGCTCCCCGCGAGCCCGGGCGCGGCGACCGGCGAGGTCGTGTTCGACGCGGACGAGGCCGAGCGCAAGGCCGCAGAGGGCCGCGATGTGATCCTCGTTCGACGCGAGACGAGCCCCGAGGACATTCACGGCATGAAGGCGGCGCGTGGGATCGTCACGGCCACTGGCGGGATGACCTCCCACGCCGCGGTGGTGGCCCGCGGCCTCGGCAAACCTTGCGTCGCCGGCGTCGGCAGCCTGCACGTCGACTACGGGCGCCGAATCATGACCTTCCGCAAGGTCGACGGTTCCGCGACGACCCTCGAAGCCGGCGCGACGCTGACCCTCGATGGCACCCACGGCAAGGTCTACGCGGGCGCCCTCGACGTGGTGGCCGCTGCGACGATCCCCGAGCTCGAGACGCTCCTGTCGTGGGCGGACGAGGCCCGCGTGCTGAGGGTGCGCGCCAACGCCGACACGCCCCGCGCGGCCCGCAGCGCCCGCAGCTTCGGTGCGGAAGGGATCGGACTGTGCCGCACCGAGCACATGTTCTTCGCCGAGGAGCGCCTGGAGGCTGTGCGGTGCATGGTGCTCGCTCCCGACGAAGGCACCCGAGAGCGGTGGCTCGAGCGCATCGAGCCGATGCAGCGAGACGACTTCGAGGGGATCCTCGAGACCATGGACGGGCTCCCGGTCACGGTGCGGCTTCTCGACTGGCCGCTGCACGAGTTCCTCCCGAAGAACGACGCCGAGCTCGAATCGGTGGCCGCGGCCCTCGGCGAACCGGTCTCCCAGGTGCGCGAGCGCGCCGAGGCGCTCGGTGAGGTGAACCCGATGCTCGGCTACCGCGCGGTGCGCGTCGGACTCACCATCCCGGCCATCGTACGGACGCAGGTTCGCGCTCTCGTCGAGGCGACAGCTCGGCGCCGGGCGAGCGGAGGCGATCCGCGCCCGGAGATCATGATCCCCGTCGTCTGCGCCCATGGAGAGCTGGTCGCCATGCGGCGCATCGTCGAGGCCGAGATCGAGGCGACTCGTGCGCGCGTCGGTGAGCTCGGTCCCATCCCTGTTGGCACCATGATCGAGCTGCCGCGCGCCTGCCTCGTGGCGGACCGCCTCGCCGCCGACGCCGACTTTTTCTCCTTCGGGACCAACGACCTCACGCAGACGACGTTTGGGATCAGCCGGGACGACGCCGCCCGTTTCCTGCCGGCCTACATCGACACGCTGGGCGTGCTCGAGGACGACCCCTTTGCGCACCTCGACGAGGAAGGAGTCGGTGCGCTCGTAGCGCTCGCCTGCGAGCGTGGCCGCAGGACGCGCCCGCAGCTTGGGCTCGGCATTTGCGGCGAGCACGGCGGAGATCCTCGTTCCATCGCGTTCGTGGCGCGGCTGGGCCTCGACTACGTCTCCTGTTCTCCGCCGCGGCTACCGATCGCGCGCCTGGCTGCTGCGCAGGCGGCCCTCCGCGCCTGAGCGCTACGGGCATTCGGGCGGCGGCGCGGCCCTCGGCGACCGTGCCTGACCAAGAGTCCGCCTCAGGATCGACCGTGGCCGATCGCGCTGGCGAGGACGCCCTGCGTGATGCAGCCGGGCGAGGAAATCTGGAAGCTTCTCGAGGCGCGATGCGTCGTGCAGGGGCCGTACCCAAGGCAGGAGCCCTAGGAGGCGTCAGAGCTCGTGCGGGGCCGCACCTTGAC
Organism: Polyangiaceae bacterium; assembly: GCA_027009115.1. GTDB lineage: Bacteria > Myxococcota_A > Polyangia > Polyangiales > Houyiibacteriaceae > JALVDI01. The sequence goes on from JALVDI010000486.1 coordinate 25,508, forward strand.
GAGCGCCCGACCTCGGCCGATGATCTCCCAGGACTCGGCCTTCCGGCATAGGTAGAAAATCTTTGTGATCACGTACTTTCTTGGCGACCGGGGGAGAACACCATGAGCGCAGAGCTCCGCGTCGTGGGCGGCGAAGCCCAGGGCGATAAGCTGGTCGGGACGACCATCGACGGTCGCTACGAGGTCGAGGCGATCCTGGGGGAGGGGGGCATGGGCCTGGTCTATCGGGCCCGGCACATCGTCCTCAACAAGCCCTTGGCGATCAAAGTGTTGCGGCCCGATGTCTCCCGCGACGAGGAGATCATCACCCGCTTCCGCCAGGAGGCACAGAGCGCGTCGGCGATCGGCAACCAGCACATCATCGACATCAGCGATTTCGGCGTCCTCCCGGACGGCTCGACCTACTTCGTCATGGAGTACCTCGACGGCACCGACCTCAGCGGTGTGATCGAGGCGGGTCCGGTCGAGCCCGTGAGGGTCGTGCACGTGGCCAAGCAGCTCTGCCAGGCTCTGGGCGCAGCGCACGACGCCGGCATCGTTCACCGCGATCTCAAGCCCGACAACATCTACCTGATCAAGCGCGGCGGCGACGCGAACTTCGTGAAGGTGCTCGACTTCGGCATCGCCAAGGTCGGTGGGTCCTCGAGCAAGCTCACGCGGGCCGGGCAGGTCTTTGGGACACCTCACTACATGTCGCCGGAGCAGTGCGCCGGTACCGGTGTGGATCACCGCACCGACATCTATGCGCTGGGGATCATCCTCTACGAGATGACCACGGGCGATGTTCCCTTCGACGCCGACAACCTGATGGGCATCCTCACCAAGCATCTCTACGAGGCGCCTGTTCCGCCCCGGGAACGCAACCCCGCCATCCCCGAAGATCTGGAGATGGTGATCCTCAAGGCCATCGCCAAGGATGCCGACGCCCGCTATCAGAGCATGGGCGAGCTCTTCGAAGATCTGCAGCGGGTGGAGGCCGGCGTGGGTACGATGGCCCGCGAGCAGACGCAGAGTTTCGCCACCGGGCAGCCGGGGACGGCGACCCCGTCGGTCGACGCGCTCCCCACGGGCAGCCGCCGCTGGCCCCTGGTCGCCCTGGCGGTGCTGCTCTTGGGCGCCGGGGGGGCGGGCGCCGCCTACGTTCTCGGTGGGTCCGAGCCGGTCGAGCAGCCCTCGCCGGTCGAGCAGGGCGGGCAGGTTGCTGAGGCCGAGACGCCGAGCGATCCCCCGGCCGTTCCTCCTGCGGATCCGCCCGGCGCCGAGTCGGAGCGAGCGGAGGATCCTCCCGCAGCCGAACCGGTCATGGTGCGCATCGTGTCCGAGCCCTCCGACGCGGAGGTCTGGCGCGGCGAAGAGGTGATCGGACGGACACCCGTGGAGGTCCCCCGGCCCGAGGCCGACGACCGCCTCCGCCTCGAGCTGCGTGCCGAGGGATATCAGCCTCGTTCCTTCGTCATCTCTAGCCTCACCCAGCCCGAGGTCACCTTCCGCCTCGACCGCGTGCACCGTCGTCGAGGCGGCATGCGTTCGGGCATGGCGGCTTCGATGAGCTCGACGATGAGCACGTCGATGGCGGCCTCGATGACGGAGGCTTCCATGATGGCGCCGACGATCCGGGCCCTGGGCGAGCTCACCGACCCCTGGGCCGGCGACTGAGAGGAGCCAAGGGCGCTCCGGCGCCGGGTCCGGAGCCGGTCGATGACACGTTCGTCGAGCCGCGCTCCTCGCCGAACGCCCGGGCCGGGCCCTTGCGCCGACCTCAGAGGCCGCCGAGGCGGCTGAAGGTCAGCACGTGCCGCTCGTTGACCCGCACGGTCCCTGGCGTGGCGCCGAGGGTGGGCTCGACGACGGTGCCGTGGACCAGCCCGGACCACGGCGCGCCCGAGTCTGCGCGACCCCAGACGAGCTCGTTTTGGAACGCCGTGATGCCCGCCGAGGTCGTGTCCGTGACCAGGCGAGAGCGGTAGCCGATGACGAAGTCGCCCCAGTGGTGGCGATGGCGACGGCGGCGGTGTCCGGTCTTGATGTAGTACTCGCCCCAGGCGATGGAGCTTCCCGCCGGGGCGACGGCGCCGGCGGACTCACCCCCGAGCGGGTAGTCGACGAGGAAGGTGAGCGAGCAGCCGCCGTCGTGGACTTCGAAGCCCCGCCGCGGAATGACCATTCCCGAGGCCACGTGCGCGCGCAGGTCGATGCGGGGGTCTCGGTAGTAGCGCCGGAAGTAGATGCGGCCGATGTTGGCGGGGTCCATCGGGTCGACGCCGAAGCGCCGGATGAAGTAGTCGCGAGCGATCATCTCCATGGCGTCCACATCGGCGGGCGAGCGGCCCATGATCTCGCTCTGGAAGTAGCCCCCGTCGCACAGACCTTGGAAGCAACCGGGGACGTCCGGGTTGGGCACGGTGGGGTCGTACTCGCCGTTCGCGATGAAGCTCAGGTACCCGGTAAAGCCCGCGGGCGGGAAGACCATCACGGTCGTCGCCGTCGCCCGGTCGCTCGGGAGCGCGATCGCCCCCGCTACCAGCGCGGCCACCAGAAACCCACCTCGAAGCGCCGATCGATCACCCATCTCAACCCTCCCAGCCGTCACGAGTCGTCCCGTGAGAGCCCCGCGCCCTCACTCCAGCGTGACGAGGGTACGTCCGGGTTGGGTCTTCTGTCCACGGCGAACCCTCGATGCACGCTCCGGGTGCCGCGCTAACATTCGGAAATTACATGCAAATTTGGGCATCGGCTTCATTGCGCAAGTTTCGTGCACCCCCGGGGAGCGAGGCGCGCCCTCGCCCCTGGAGACTCTCGGGCGTGCGCGTTGCCGCGTCCGGACGATGCGACTACGTTCCGCCGCCATGAGGCCCACGGCCCGACCTCCCGGCATCCTCTTGCTCGTCGCGGCCCTCCTTGGGGGGTGCACCAACGAAGGGGAGCCGCCGCCGGTCGGGCGGCTCGTGTTCCCCATCGCGCTCGGCTTGTCGCCGAGCGGGGAGCATCTCTTCGTCGCGAATTCGAACTTCGATCTCCGCTACAACGCGGGGTCTCTGCAGAGCTACGACGTCGACGTCCTCAACCAAGAGCTCGATCGGGCGTGCCGCGATGTGCCGCCCTCCGAGCGCGACGCGTGCGGGATCATCCCCGAAGAGGACGTCCGCGACGATTTGACGGAGGCCATCCGGCCGGTGCAGGGCCTCCTCGTCGATCAGGTCCGGATCGGCTCCTTCGCCGACGGCATGGCGGTCGCACCCTACGGCGACGCCGCTCGCGTCTACCTGCCTGTTCGCAGCGACGCCAACCTGACTTACGTGGACGTGGTTGGCGGTCAGTTCGACTGCGGCCCGGGAGCCCCCGACGAATTGGGCCGTCGCTGCGACGACGCGCACCGTCGCGGGGAGGACGAGGCCGCGACCCTCCGTGGCATCGAGCTGCCGGCGGACCCCGTCGGGGTCGCTGTTGGGCCGCTGGCGGACGTCGTCAGCCCCGATCGGACGGCGCCCGAGGGGAACTACGTGCTGTTCGCGCACCGGGATGGCCGTGCCAGCCTCTTTTTCGACGAGCCCGAGGGCGACAGCACGGCGCCTGTGTTGGTGCACACCCTCAGCGGGCTTCCATCGGAGCTCGTGGATATCACCGTCGACCCGCGCACCCGCGTGGCCTGGGCGCCGAGTGCGCGAGAGCCGGTGCTCGCCCGCGTCGGTATCGCCTTCGACGGGGCGACCCGGGAGCCTGATCGGAGCTTCCTCTTCGACGCCGGCGGCGCTTACCTCTCCGGCATCGACACCGGCTCGGCCTCCCGCGGGGACACGCGCTTGTTGCGCTTCGATCCGCGGCCGGAGGTCGAGCGGGCGTATATCCTCGCGCGCCGTCCGCGGGCCCTGCTCATCGCCGACACCTCGGACGCGAGCGCGGCGGTGCCCGTGCTCGATGTCGTTCCGGTGGGCTTCGGTCCCTCCCGTCTGGAGATCGCGACCATCGACGTCTCCGATCCGGAGGACGACGCGAGTCCCCCGATGCTTCGCACGCTGGCGTTCGTGAGCTGCTTCGATACCCGTGACCTCTACGTGATCGACGTCGATCTGGGGGAGCTCGTCGGGATCGTACGCAGCCTCGGAGGGCCTTTTGAGTTGGTCGTCGATCCGGGGCGCGGCAAGCCCTCCGAGGGAGGCTACGGTCCCCGCGTCTACGTGGCCGACTTCCGAACGTCGGTCGTTCGTGTCGTGGACCTCGGGCCGATGGCCGCGTGCCTGCGGGGCGCCACCCCCGACGATGGCGAGTGCTCGCCCCAGCTCCTCGGGGTCGTGGGTCGGCCGGTCGCCGTTCGCGAGCTTCGCTGAACCCAAGTCGTGAGCTTCATGCGCGTATACCTGCTTGTGTCTCTGCTGGTGCTGGGGTTCGGCTGTCGCCAGAACCCCACCGTGGTCGTCCCCCCGAGCTTTGAGCGTCCGGGCGCGGTGGCCTTCTTCTGTGTCGATGTCGGCTCGTCGTCGATCGTGCCGCTCGCCGAGTGCGAGGGGTTGGACGGCGTGAGCACCGAGGATCGGGCGCTCACCGCGTTGGTCGCTCAGACGGCCAGTGGAGAGGTCGCTTCCGTCGACCTGCGTCTGGACCGCATCATTGACGCGGACCTACGCGTGCCCGGGTTCACCTTCAAGCGGGTCGGCGAGGTGCCCACGGCGATCGTCGTCAACCCGCTCAACCCGGTCGTCACCTACGTCGCGAGCTTTGGCTCGCGTCGCGTCGAGTACTACGACACCGCGGATTTCCGCGAGGACGTCGACCGCGGCGCCGGCCTCGCAGCAACCGCGACGCCGTGGGTGGAGCTCCCCGACGGACCGACGGACTTGGTCCTTTCGCCGGACGGTGCCGCCCTGTACGCAGCGCTGCCGACGCTGGGGGCCGTGGCGATCCTTCCGATCAACCCAGACGGAAGCCTTGGGACCCTCGACGCGCCGGACGACCCGAGCGCCTACACCCTGGTCCCGGTCACGGCACCCGATCCCCTGCCGGTGGCGACCGCCGCCCGGCGCGCGCCTTTCGATGCCCGCCCGGTGGCTTGCTCCGAAGGGGAGGACCCTCGCCCGCTGGGCGTGCTGTGGACCGGCCAGAGCTGCGTCGCGCTCGAGGGGTGTGGGTGCGAGGGCGCCGACTGCGACGCGCTCTTCCAGGACGCTGGCGGGCTGGCCGCGATCGACCGCTGTCGGAGCGCTTTCCCGACCTATGAGCGGGTGTGTCCCACCAACATCGAGCTGCGCCGCCCCACCCTCGAGACGCCGACGCAGGTGATGCCCGCGCCCGGAACCCCGCCGGCGCCGATGGGTTTGGAGCTCGACGGCGACACCTTGTTGGTGCTCGATCAAGCGCTGCCGCTCATCCACCGCTTCTCCGCAACGTCCGCCGCGCTGACACCCCTCGAACCCTTTGCGCCCGGTGTCCCCGTGCGAGACGTGGCGTTGACTCCAGAGGTTCCGCGGATTGTTGGCGGGGACGCCTCGGACGTCGAGCGCTTCCTCTACGCCATCGACGCGACCGACGGCAGCGTGTTGGTGCTCGACGCCCTCGAGGGCTCGCCGACTTTCGGTGCGGTGCTCCCGGTGCATGGGGGCGCCGGCGCTCCGGATCGGGTTCGCCTGTTGGACCGCGCGCGTACGATCGAAGTCCTGACGCCCGGGTTCCCCGGCGCGTACTGCGACCTGGAGGCACCGGAAGCGGCCGCCGCCCCCGACCGACTTCGCGGCGTCTTCGTGGCGGCCGGGCTGGGGAACGGGCTCGTGGAGATCGTCGACGTGCACGACCTCGACGCGACCTGCCGCGGCGGCGACACGAACTGCGAAGGGCCGCCGGTCGCCTCGGACGTGCGCGTGTTCATCCGCCGCCACGCGCCGAGGATCGGGAGCTACGTCACCACGGCGGCGGCGACCATCGGGACCCCGACCTTCAGTCTCGAAGGAAACACCGGGCGCCTCACGAACACGGGCGCGTCGGAGAGCGGCGGTCCGGGGCTCGAGCCGGGCACCTGCCCTCCTTTTTTCGCTGAGGCCTTCCCGAACGCGGCGGGGGCGATGCCGCTGATTTGCTCCGTCGCCGAGCCGTGGTCGGCGCGTCAGGAGCGTTGGCAGGCGACCTGGGAGGGGCCCATCCCGGGTGCTCGGAGCGGCTTCGCGCACTTCGGTGCCGACGACCGAACCATCGAGTTGGGCAGCGTTCGGTTTTGCGCCCGCGGCGTCCTCGGGCGGGACGACGTGGCCGGCGCCGGCCTCGACGAGGCGGAGCCCGAGTTCGGCTATGGGGGCGATCAGCTCTTGGTCGTGAGCGATCCGCCGGACTCGAAACGCGACGACCCCACCTGCGAGCCCTTCTTTCTCGACGAGAACGGTGCCCGCGAGGAGCTCCCGATGGAGATCGTCCAGTCGATGCAGGAGCGTGTGGTCGTCGCCGAGATCCCCGAGCGGGTGCGACGCTGCTACACGAACGACGACGGCGTGAGCGTGCTCTTCGAGGTCGAAGCGCGGGTTCGTCGCGCCTTCGCCGTCGTGGGTACCCGGAGCGGATTCGTCCATCGCGTGGAGGCGGACGAGACCGGTCGCTGTTTCATCGACCGGGTCGGTCAGCCTGTGATCCAGGGAGAGCCGCAGACCTTCCGCAACGCCCGCGCCTTCAACGAACGCCCCTACCTCAACCCGTGGGTCTCGTTCACCATCGCGAACGCTGGGGGGCTCATTCGCGGTGACCGCTCGCAGCTCTCGTTCAACCTCGGCAACGTGCCGCCGGCGCTCGTGGCGGACGTCGGCACCCGCGGCCAGTCGCGGGTGTCAACGGTCGTCACGGGGCTCCACTACAGCCCCACCGACGAGCGCCTGTACGCCGTCGACGCCAACGCCGACGCCCTGGTGCAGTTCACCTTGGCGCCCCTGAGCTTCGAGGACGTCTTCGAATAGGAGTGAGCCGGGCGTACGCTCGGCGGGACGCGGAGGAGAGCCGCCGCAGCATGACGAAGGCCAAGGGTGACAAGAGGGGCGGCGGGCGGGCGAAGAAGAAAGCCCATACGCCCGTCATGCAGCAGTACATGCGCTGCAAGGAGCAGTACCCGGACGCGCTGATTTTCTTCCGCCTTGGGGACTTCTACGAGATGTTCTACGAGGACGCGCTCCGCGCCGCGGAACTGCTCGGCATCACCCAGACGTATCGCGGCACGGGGCCCGATGGGGAGCGCATCCCGATGGCGGGTGTTCCGCACCATGCGGCCGCGGGGTACCTCGCCAAGCTGCTGCAGCTTGGCCAGAAGGTTGCGATCTGTGAGCAGATGGCGGACCCGAAGACGGTCAAGGGGGTGGTCCCGCGCGAAGTGGTGCGGGTCGTTACCCCCGGGCTCTGTCTGGAGGAGGACGCCCTCGACGCGCGCTCGGACAACTACCTCGCGGCCCTCGCCGCCGACTCCGATACGGAGGCCGTCGGGCTCGCCGCCCTGGAGATTTCGACGGGCCAGTTGCGGACGGCGTTGCTCCCGGACACGGCGTCGACCCTCGCCGAGATCGTGCGCCTCGAGCCGCGGGAGCTCCTCCTGCCCGACGAGGGGCTCGAGGAGCTCGAGGCGACAGTCCGCTCGAGCTCGACGGCGGTTGTGCACCGCGCAGCGGAGCCTGCGGCCGAGGGGGTGCTCGAAGAGGTGCTCGGCGAGGAAGCGATCGCGCTTCAGGCGGGGCACGCGGCCGTTCGTCGCGCCGCGGCTGCGGCGTTGAGCTACGCGCGCTCGACTCAGCCAGGGGTACAGCTCGTCATCCAACGGGTCGGGGCTTACGACCCGAGCGAGCAGCTCGTGATGGACGAAGCGGCGGTGCGCAATCTGGAGCTTGTTCGGACGATCGGCGGTGAGCGGAAGGGTTCCTTGCTGCATCTGCTCGACGCCACGAAGACGGCCATGGGCGCACGCTTGCTCCGCCGCCGGCTGTTGGCGCCGCTGACCGACGTGCGGGCGATTCGTCGCCGGCACGACGCCGTCGAGGCGTTCCTGGTGGACGAGGGCCTGCGGCGGGAGGTGCGCCTGGCGCTCGCTCAGGTCGGCGACTTGGAGCGCATGGCGACGCGCGCCGTGATGGGGGTGGCGACGCCGCGGGACCTCGGGGGGATCCGGGACGCCCTCGGCCGGGCCCGAGAGTTGGCGGCGCTCCTGACCGAGGCCGCGGGACGATCCACCGACGAGACGCTCGCGAAGCTCGTCCCTCGGGATGTCCTCGGGGAGTTGCAGGCCGCTTTGGAGGCGAGCCTCGTCCAGGAGCCGCCGGCGAGCGCGCGGGACGGAGGCATCGTCGCCGAAGGCGTCGACCCGGACCTTGACGCGCTCCGGGCCCTCAGCAGCCGGAGCAAGGATGTGGTCCTGGAGCTCGAGCAGCGCGAGCGGCGTCGTACCGGCATCGCGTCGCTGAAGGTGAAGTACACCCGCGTCTTCGGCTACTACATCGAGGTCACCAAGGCGAACCTTGGCGCGGTGCCCTCGGACTACGTGCGCAAGCAGACGGTGGCGAACGCGGAACGATACGTGACCGAGGAGCTCGCGGAGCTGCAGGAGCGTATCCTCGGAGCGGACGAGCGGGCCAAGCAGCTCGAGGCCGCTCTCTTTGAGGAGCTTCGGGCTCGGGTCGCGTCGGAGGCTCACCGGCTCCGGGGTTTGGCCGAAGAGCTCGCCGCCTTGGACGTCCACGCGACCCTGGCGGACGTGGCCCATCGCTTCGGCCACTGCCGGCCGGTGGTGGACTCGACGACGCGCCTCGAGTTGGTCGAGGGCCGTCACCCCATCGTCGAGCGCCTGGTTGCGCAGGGAAGCTTCGTGCCCAACGACGTCACCCTCGACACCGAAGGGGAGCGTCTGATGATCCTCACGGGGCCGAACATGAGCGGCAAGTCCACCGCCATGCGGCAGGTCGCGCTGGCGGTTGTGCTCGCGCAGGCCGGGGCTTTCGTGCCGGCAACACGCGCTCGCATCGGGATCGTCGACCGTCTCTACACGCGGGTCGGAGCCAGCGACAACCTCGGCGAGGGCCAGAGCACGTTCATGGTCGAGATGCGCGAGGCGGCATCGATCCTTCGCGGCGCGACGGAACGCTCGCTGGTGATCCTCGACGAGATCGGCCGGGGCACCAGCACCTACGACGGCCTCGCGATCGCGTGGGCCATCGCCGAGCATCTGCACGACGCGGTGCGCTGCCGCGGCATGTTCGCGACCCACTACCATGAGCTGTGCGAGCTGGCGGTCACGCGGGAAGGGGCGCGCAACTACAACGTCGCGGCCAAGGAGTATGGGGACGAGGTCGTCTTCCTCCACAAGCTCGTGCCCGGCGGCGCCAACCGCAGCTACGGCATCGCCGTGGCGCGGCTCGCGGGGGTGCCGACTTCCGTGCTCGAGCGTGCCAAGACCATCCTCGCCGACCTCGAGGCGGGCGCGGCGCTTCCTTCGGGAGCGCACGCGCGGATGCGCGCCCTCGACGCCGATGGGCGAGCGCAGCTCGAGCTCTTTGCTGCCTCGCCAGCGCCTGCTCCCACGGGACCCAGTGAGGTGGAGCGGGCGCTCGCCGAGATCGACATCGATCGGCTTCGACCCATCGACGCTCTGATGGAGCTTGCGCGGCTCCGGCAGATGCTGGACGAGCCCTGACTCGGGCGCCGGGCCTCGTCTCCGAGGCGTGTGCAAGGCTGCGAATGGTGACTACCCTGGGCCCATGCCCGACCGCGATACCCTGGAGCGCCTGCTCGAAGAGATCGAGTCCGCCGACGAAGCCCTCGCGCGGGCGCTCGACGCTCGGGCCCGAGCCTCCTTGGCGATCGCGGAGGTGAGGGCGGCCAACCCCGATCTCTTCGTTCGGGTGCCGCGGGACGCCGCGGTCGTCGCACGTCTCGTGGAGCGCCTCGAGCTCTTCCCGGCAGAGGCTGCCGCGGCGGTGGCGCGGGAGGTGCTCGGGGGCTGCGCGAGTCTCGTGGCCCCGCGGCGAGTGATGTACCTCGGCGAGCCCGGTGGCTTCGCGCATCTTGCCGCGCGCCGCCGCTTCGGGAGCGTGGCGACCTACGCCGGCGCCTCCTCGGCGCGGGAGGTGCTCGACGCGATCGAGCGCGGGCGGAGCGAGTTCGGGGTGCTGCCCCTCGAGACATCGAGCGACGGAGCCGTGACCGCCACTCTGGTGGGCCTGGAGGCGAGCGCCGCGCGCATCGGGGGGGAGATCTCGATCGACGCCTCCTACCACCTGCTGTCGGGATCCGGGAAGCGCACCGACGTGGAGAAGGTCTACGGCGCGCACGACGCCCTGGCGGCCTGCCGTCGTTTCCTGCGCGCGGAGCTTCCGCACGCCACGGTCATCGACGTGCCGAGCATCGAGGTTGCCGCCGAGCTCGTGCAGGGCGACGCGGGAGCGGCCATCGTCGGCACGGAGCTTCTCTGCGACCTCTACGACCTTCGTGTCGCCGCGGAGGCCATCGAGGACGAGCACGGCGTGCACACACGCTACGCCATCGTGGGTACGGAGCTGCCCTCGCGCACAGGCGAGGATCACACCATCGTCGCGGTAGCCGTTCACGACGCGCCCGGGGCCCTCTACGAGACCCTCAAGCCCTTTGCTTCGCGCGGGGTCAACCTCACGCGCCTCGAGTCGAGGCCGACGCCCCAGTGGCGCTATCTCTTCTTTCTCGAGATGGACGGGCACGTCACCGATCGTCCCGTGGTCACGGCTCTCGAAGAGCTCCGATCCATCAGTCGCTACGTGAAGGTTCTTGGGAGCTACCCGCGCGCGGGCCTCTGAGGGCGGCCGGCGCTTGCGCAGGCCCGGCGTCGGCGGCCATGCTCCGCGGCTGATGGACCCTCTCGTACCGCCCCGCGTGTCCCGGATGATTCCCTATGCTCCGGGCAAACCTCTTGAAGAGCTGGAGCGCGAGCTCGGGATTCGCGACGCGGTCAAGCTCGCTTCGAACGAGAACCCGGTGGGGCCGTCTCCCAAGGTCGTCGAGGCGCTCGGTCGTGCGCTCGCATCGGTGAGCTTCTATCCCGATGGGGCCGCTTTTGCGCTGCGCTCGGCGCTCGCGGCGCATCACGGGGTCGACCTCGACGAGATCTGTCTGGGCAACGGCAGCAACGAGCTCATCGATCTGCTCTGCCGCACCTTCCCCGGCCCGGACGACCACGCGGTCTTCGGGCGGCCCAGCTTCGTCTGCTACTGGCTCGGCTGCACCGCCGCGGGCGTGCCGTTCACGGAGGCTCCGCTCCGAGAGGATCTCGCATGGGACGTCGACGCCCTGCTCGCGTCCGTCGAGCCACGGACGAAGCTCCTCTTTCTCGCCAACCCGAACAATCCGACGGGCGCCTATGTCGCGCGGCAGGAGCTCCATCGCTTGCTTCGGGAGCTCCCGCCGCGGGTGGTGTGCGTAGTGGACGAGGCGTACGTGGAGTTCGCGGACGCGGACGACTACGCGAGCGCTCTCGAGCTTCGGGACCTGCGCGAGCGGCTCATCGTCCTGCGGACGTTCTCCAAGGCCTATGGTCTCGCGGGTCTCCGGGTGGGCTACGCCATCGGGCCCAGGGCGCTCATCGACGGGCTGCAGCGCATGCGCGCCCCGTTCAACGTGGGGTCTTTGGGGCAGCTCGCCGCCCGGGTCGCTCTGGAGGATCCCGAGCACGTCCGTGCCTACGTGGAGCTCAACCGCCGGGAGCGGGCGCGGGTTACCGCGGGTTTGCGCGAGCTTGGCCTCTCCGTGGCGCCTTCTCAGGCGAACTTCGTCCTGGTGGACGTCGGACGGCCGGGCCAGGAGCTCTACCAGGCGCTGCTACGCAAGGGGGTGATCGTGCGTCCGATGCCGCCGCCCATCGACCGGCACCTGCGCATCTCCATCGGGACCGCCGCGATGAACGACCGCATGCTCGCTGCGATGGCGGAGGTGCTCTGATGCGCCCTTGGCTCTGCATGCTGGGGCTCCTGGCGGCCTGTGGTGGGGCGACGCCGCAGCCGGACACGCCCCAGTCGCAGCCCGAGCCGGTGGTTGCCGCGCCCACCCGCCCAGACCCGGTGGCGCTGCTGCCGCGCGAGACCGTGGGGGTCGTCACGGTCGACGTCCCGTTGCTTCGCGCGTCGCCACACTGGCCCGTGCTTCGGGATCTCTATGCTTCGAGCCTGTCGGAGGCCCCCGAGCGCAGGCGCGCCCTGGACGAGTTGCTCGAAAAGGCGGAGCGCGTCGAGCAGGCGCTCGTCGCCGGGGGCGGCAGCGTCCCGATCGAGCTCGGCGCCGTCGTCGTCCAGGGGCGCTTCGAGCGAGGGGACGGTGCACGCCTGCTGGCGCAGCTGGCCGATGAGCGCGCCGCGGCTCGGATGAACCCGGTGCAGGTCGAAGGGAGGCCCGGTCTCGGGGACGGGGAGGCGGCCCTCGTCGAGGTGGATCAGGGGCTCTACCTCGTCGGGCCCTACCGCCGAATCCGCCCCCCGCTTCGATCGCCGGAGCGGCCCCCTGCCCTCGGGGGCTCCGTGGTGCGGGAGCTTCTGGCGCAGGTTCCCGCCGAGGGAGCGGCCCTTCACGGCTGGCTGGACGTTCCGGGCGGCGTCGATTCTCTCCCGGTTCCGGCCTGGGTGCACGAGATCCTCTCGGTGGTCGAGGCCGTGGCGGCGCGGGTGGATCTCTCGGCGGGCCTGGACGCCCTCCTTCGGGCGCGGATGAGCTCGCCGGCGGCCGCCGACCGGGTGGCGAGGGAGCTCAGCGCGAAGGTCGACACGCTGGCGCCGTCCATGATCGTGCGCGCGCTTGGCTTGGACTCGGTTTTTTCTGCGCTCGAGCTCAACGCCGCGGGAGGGGACGTCGTCGTGCGCCTCCAGCTCGGGGTCGATGAGCTCGCGCCGATCGTCGAGTGGCTTGCGCGTGTCGCCGAGGCGCGATGAGGCTGCGCGTCCGCCGGGGCCCAGCGTTGAGGGGCCGGGTTCGCGTGCCCGGGGACAAGTCCATCGGGCATCGGGCGATCCTCCTGGCGGCGCTCGCGCGCGGGCGCTGCGTGGTCCGCGGGCTCTCCGGGGGCGCCGACAACCTTTCGACGCTCGCGGCCATAGGCGCGATGGGCGTGCGGACCTCTCGGGAGGGGGATGCACTCCGGGTCGAGGGCGTGGGGCTGCGGGGGCTGAGGATGCCCGCCAAGGTCATCGACTGCGGCAACTCGGGGACGACCATGCGGCTCCTGGCCGGGCTGCTCAGCGGCCAGCGTTTCGGCGTCCGCCTCGTGGGCGACGAATCCCTGAGCCGCCGGCCCATGGGGCGCGTGGTCGGGCCGCTGCGAGCGCGGGGCGCGCACATCGGGGGCACGACTGCGGAGGGCCGGCCGGCGACCGAAGGCGCCCTCTATCCCCCGCTCTCGATCGCGCCCCTCGTCGACGGAGAGGCGCTGCTGGGCCTCGAGTACGAGATGCCCGTCGCGAGTGCCCAGGTGAAGAGCTGCCTGCTTCTGAGCGGACTCTACGCCGCGGGACCCACCGCGCTCAGCGAGCCGGTGGTGAGCCGCGACCACACCGAACGCATGCTGATGGCTCTTGGCGTCCCCCTTCACACCGCCGGTGCCGCCGTGTACCTGGACCCGAGCGAGTGGGGCGGCGGTTGGGATGGGTTCTCGTGGATGATCCCCGGGGACCTCTCGAGCGCGGCGTTTGTCCTGGCGGCGGCGTCCATGGTTCCCGGTAGCCAAGTCGTCGTCGAGGGGGTGGGGGTGAACCCGACCCGCACGGGCCTGCTGGACATGCTGCGCTTCATGGGGGCCCGCGTCGACCTTGCCCGCCGGTCCGAAGGGGTCCCGGGGGAGCCCACCGCAGATCTGGCGATCGCCCACACGCCGCTGCGCGGCGCCCTCTTGGGTGGCGAGCTCTTGGTGCGGATGATCGACGAGGTCCCCGCGCTCTGCGCGATGGCCGCGACCGCCCGCGGCTGCACGGAGATCCGCGACGCCCAGGAGCTCCGCGTGAAAGAGACGGACCGCGTCGCTGCAATGGCCGCGGTCCTGGACGCCTTTGGGGTACCTTCGGAGGAGCTCGAGGACGGGCTGGTCGTGACCGGAGGCGGCCCGCTGCGCCCGGCGCGGGTCCACAGCCGCGGTGATCACCGTGTGGCCATGGCCGCGGCGTTGCTCGGCCTGGTGGCGGAGGGCGAGACGGTCGTGGAGGGAGCCGAGTGCATTGCGACGAGCTTCCCCACCTTCGTCCCGACCCTGCGCGCTCTGGGCGCTGTCATCGAGGAGGAGTCGTGAGAGGACGTAGCCGTCCGGTGGTCGCGATCGATGGCCCCGCCGGGGCCGGAAAGAGCACCGTCGCCCGCGCTGTGGCCGATGCCCTCGGCTTCGTCTTCGTCGACACCGGGGCGCTCTACCGAGGGCTGGCCCTCGCGGCTTCCGAGCGCGGCGTCGACTGGGAGGATGGCCCCGCCCTGGCGAAGCTCGCCGGAGAGCTCGATCTCTCCTTCGGGCCCGAAGGGCACCTCCGCATCGACGGCGACGATCGGGACGACGAGATTCGGACTCCGGAGATGGCGCAGGGGGCCAGCAAGGTCAGCGCCCACCCGGAGGTGCGGGCGGCGCTGCTCGGTGTCCAGCGGGCTCTGGGCGCGGACGGCGGCGCGGTCCTCGAGGGCCGGGACATCGGCACCGTCGTGTTTCCAGACGCCGAGGTGAAGGTCTTCCTCACGGCGGCTCCCGATGAGAGGGCGCGGCGTCGCCAGAGGGACCTGGCCGAGCGCGGCGTGGAGGCGGACTTCCAAGATCTCCTCGCTTCGATCCGCGAGCGTGACGAGCGCGACGTGCACCGGGCCGTGGCTCCCTTGCGACCGGCGGAGGACGCCTGGGTGCTCGACAGCACCGGGCGGAGCCTCGAGGAGGTCGTCGAGCGGGTCGTCGCGCGTGTCCGCAGCGTGGGCCAGGGCCCCGAAAACTCAGGGCGAGCGACCTGAGGGGCCACCGGCGCGCGGTTGACACGTCGAGACCCGACTGCTAACTGGTCGCTCCCCCGCGTGCGGGGGCTCCCTTGGCTCGCTCCACTGATGGCGCGGGCTTCATCTGTATCTCTAGCCGGGTCAGGCTTGCGTTTCTCTCCGCAGGGCAGAACGCGACCTCGGACCCGCCCAAAAGTATGACTACCGAAACCATCGAAACCCAAGAGGCCCCTCCAGCGGACAGCTTTGCCGCGCTGTTCGAAGCCTCCACGACGCGCACGGACCAACTGCGCGAAGGCGACATCGTCGCCGGCACCGTCATCAAGGTCGGCAAGGACTCCGTTGTCGTCGACATCGGCTACAAGTCCGAGGGTGTCATCGGCATCCACGAGTTCGTGGACGAGAACGGCAACATCAATGTCAACGCCGGTGACCAGGTCGACGTCCTCGTCGAGGCCAAGGAGAACGAGCACGGCCTCGTGCTGCTTTCCAAGGAGAAGGCGGACAAGCTCAAGGTGTGGGACGAGATCAGCGCCGCGTGCGAGCGCGACGAGCTGATCAGCGGGACGATCACCCAGCGGGTGAAGGGGGGGCTCAGCGTCACCATCCGCGGCGGCGTCAAGGCCTTCCTGCCCGGCTCGCAGGTGGACCTACGTCCGGTCCGCAACCTCGACAAGCTCATCGGGCAGACCTTCGACTTCAAGGTCATCAAGTTCAACAAGAAGCGCGGCAACATCGTGCTCTCGCGGCGCGTTCTCCTCGAGAAGGAGCGCGACCGGCTCAAGGCCAAGACCCTCGAGAACCTCCAGGAGGGGCAGATCGTCACCGGGACCATCAAGAACATCACCGAGTACGGTGCGTTCGTGGACCTCGGCGGCATCGACGGTCTCCTTCACATCACGGACATGTCCTGGGGGCGGGTCAACCACCCCTCGGAGATGTTCACCGTCGGCGACGAGGTCACCGTCAAGGTCCTCAAGTACAACCCCGAGACGGAGCGCGTCTCCCTGGGCCTCAAGCAGATGCAGGAGGATCCCTGGAACACGGCGGCCGAGATCTTCAAGCCGGGCACCCGCGTCAAGGGCAAGGTCGTGTCCCTCACGGACTACGGCGCCTTCGTCGAGCTTCAGCAGGGGGTCGAGGGCCTCATCCATGTCAGCGAGATGACCTGGACCAAGCCCAAGCATCCGTCGAAGATCCTCGAGATCGGTGAGGAGATCGAGACCATCGTGCTCGACATCGATGTGCAGAACAAGCGCATCTCCCTCGGCCTCAAGCAGCTCGAGCCCGACCCCTGGAGCATCTTCACCCAGAAGTACAACCCGGGCGACATCATTCAGGGCAAGGTTCGCTCGATCACCGACTACGGCGTCTTCATCGGCATCGAGGACGGCGTCGACGGAATGGTCCACAAATCGGATCTGAGCTGGACGCAGCGCGTCGGGAACCCGGCGGACGTTTACAAGAAGGGCGACGAGGTCGAGGCGATCATCCTCTCCATCAACCATGAGGAGCAGAAGGTCAGCCTGGGTATCAAGCAGCTCTACGAGGACCCCTGGACCTACATCCCCGAGCGCTACCCGGAGGGGACGGTGCTCGAGGTGCGGGTCATGACGGTCAACGACTACGAGGCGATGGTCGAGCTCGAGCAGGGGGTCGAAGGCTTCGTGCCCCGTGCCGAGGTCAGCTCCGATACCTCCGTGGACCCGGGCGACATCCTCAAGCCTGGGGAGATCTACAAGGCCGTCGTCATCCGGGTGGACACCGAGGACCGCCGGCTTCTTCTCTCCATCAAGAGCGCCGACAACAAGGAGCTCGACGAGAAGATGAAGTTCGTCGCGGAGAAGCAGGCCACCCGGGCGAAGTCCGCGGGGCCCTCGGGGCGGCCGAGCGCCAAGCTCGGCGACCTCCTCAAGGACAAGCTGGGCAGCATCGCCGCTTCGGCGGAACAGGGCTCTTCCGAAGAGGAGTGAGCGCGGCGGGCCGAGGCCCGCAGGGAAAGAAGCCGGCCGCCTTCGGGCGCCGGCTTTTTTTCTGTGCCTGTCGCGCTGTGGCCAGGATGTCAGCGAGGGGAGTGTCTCCGTTCCCATCGGCTGGCGCGAAGAGGGTATAGGATGACGCTCGTGAGCGACGCGAGTGAAGCTTCGGACGGGGAGGCGCCAGTGCGCGACGCCGCGCCTCCCCCAGCCGCCCGACGCACTGTGGCGCGGGCGAGGGAGGGCGTCGACGAGGGCCGACGACGTCGCCTCCTCTTCTTCGGTGTCTGGGGCGCCCTGCTCCTGGGAGTGCTCGTCGTTTTCCGAGGCGTCTTGCGTCCGTTTTTCTTCGCGGTCGTCGTCGCCTACGTGCTCGCCCCCGTCGTTCGCTGGCTCGAGGCGCGCCCGGTCCGCGGCCGTACCGCGCCTCGCTGGGTCGTCGTAGTCGCGGTTTACCTGGTGCTCCTCGGAGCGATCGTAGGCTTTGCTGCGGTGGGTGTGCCGCGGCTGGCCGCGGAGGTGCAGAAGCTCGCTCGCGAGCTACCGGAGGCCGTCACCACCGTTCGAGACGAGTGGCTGCCGACCCTCGAGGCGCGGTTCCGGGCCGCCATGCGGGAGTATTCGGACCCCGAGGGATCGCCCGAGCCTGAACCCGACGCGGTGGCGGCGGCCGAGAGCCACCGCCGCCGGAGCCTCCGCGTGGTGCCCGCCGCCGATGGCGGTTGGGAGGTCCGCTTACCTGAGGAGGGTTGGGTTTTCGAGCCTCGGGGGCAGGGCTACCGGCTCGTTGAGGCGCGACCTCGGGAGCAGGCCCAGGGCGATTTGGGCCAGGCGCTGACGGAGGCCATCGAGCGTTGGAGCGACGACACGCGCGCGACCGCTGCGACGATCCTCCAGACGGCTCAGACGGTGATCCGTACAGTGGTCAAGGGCGTCTTCACGTTCTTCATCGTCCTGATGATCTCGGCCTACCTGCTCGTGACGAGCGAACGCATTCTGCTGTTTTTTCGCTCCCTGTGGCCCCGGCGCCGGCGCCGCAACTTCGACCGCCTCGTCCTGCGCATCGATCGCGGGCTCTCAGGGGTCGTGCGCGGACAGCTCGTGATCGCCCTCGTCAACGGGTTGCTGACGGGCGTCGGGCTGTACGTGCTCGAGGTCCGCTACTGGCCGGTGCTGACGCTCATCGCCACCCTCCTCTCGGTCATCCCGATCTTCGGCGCAATCCTGAGCACCGTCCCCGCGGTGATCATCGCGCTTCAGCAGGGGCCATGGGTCGCCCTCTTCGTGGCTGCCTGGATCGTCGTCATCCACCAGATCGAGGCCAACCTCCTCAACCCCAAGATCATGGGGGACGCCGCTCAGGTGCACCCGGTGCTCGTGGTCTTCGCGCTTTTGGCGGGCGAGAGCCTCTTCGGTCTCACGGGGGCCCTGCTCGCCGTCCCGGTACTCAGCATCACCCAGAGCCTCTTTCTGCACTATCGCGAGGTCATGCTCGGTGTGCCGGCCCCCAGCCGTTCCAGGCAGAGGCGTGCACCGCGCGCCAGGCGTGCGCGCTCCTGACAGGCCGCCCCAGCGGCGACCGTAAGGGCTCGCGGTTGGGAGGGCATCGCCGGACGGTGCCGAGCTCCATTTGCCTGTTCGGTGGTCGGCTCAGATCAGTGGCCCTGAACCTGCGGGCACGAGGATGATCACCTCCCGCTCGTCGAGATCGGCGACGCCGTTGCCGACGACGAGGATCTTCGCCAGGAAGATCTGCGCGGTCGCCAGGGGCGCGACGGTGTCGTTGAGGAAGCGCACCCGGAACTCGACGGTCGTGCCCGGTGTGACGCCGTAGAAGTTGCGGTCGTCCCGGCGGATCACGTCCTCGCTCAGCTCGATGCCCGCTCCGTCGTAGGCGGCGAGGGGGGTGATCTCCTTGATCATGGTGGTGGCGTCGATGCCGGGGCTGCGGTCGGGGATGTCGCGGCCGTCCTCGGTGCGGGTCGAGATGTCCTGAGGCGTCTCCGTCGCCAGCCGCGCGATCGCGTCGGCGATGGAGTCGGTGAGACCGGAACCGTCGCCCCCGATGCTGAACACCAGGGGGCTGCCCGCCGCGTCGACCGTGCCGGTCAGGCGCGCCCATTCGGTCATCTGCTGAAGGGCCGTCGGCGAGTCGATCTCCTGGCCGCTGACAATGCCGAAGACGCGCGCGCCAATGCCGAGGAGCGCCGCCGTGGTCTGTTCCGTGGTGTGGGGCGTACTGCCTGGAGGGAACGCCGAGGGGTCGTAGGTGCCCTCACCCCCGGAGGTAAATGGCCCGTTCTTCGAGGATGTGTCCGTAATCGGGATGAGGATCGGCAACGCGCCGGGGCGGAAGCAGGGGTAGCCGAAGCGCCTCCCAGGCTCGTCGGGCACCATCGGGCAGTTCTGGGGCGGGACCCAAGGGGCGATGCCCTCACCGGTGGCGGCCTGGTAAAGCGCCTCGGTGCTGGAGGCCCAGTTGGCGCCCCCCATGTCCGCCTCCAGCATGGCCACCGATCCGAGCATCGCGCTGCGGTCGGTGTCGATGGTGCTCGTGAGGTCGAAGGGGAGGTCGCCGCGGGGGCCGTCCGCGCACGCTTCGATCCCCAGGACCGTCATGCACGGTTCCAGTCCGCCGAAGCCAGCGAAGCGGCCGAAGCCGACGCCGACATCGGGGATCGCCATGACCATGCGGTCGACCAGGCCGCTGAGGCCGGCCTTGAGGTTGCCGACTTCGCCGCTCATCGAGCCGGTGGCGTCCATCATGAAGAAGACGTCCGCCTTGCGGAGGGTCGTTCCGAAGCGGAGCGTGCGCAGTTCTTCGTCGCCGCCGAAGGGCAGCACCACGAAGAAGTCGTCGGGGTCCACCGTGTCGCTGGGGTCGAGGGGGTCGTGCATGGTCGCGATCTCGGCAGCGTCGGGGAAACCGTCGCCGTCCGAGTCATCGCTCAGCGGGTCCGTGAAGTAGGTCTCACGCTCCTCCCGGTCGCCCAGCCCGTCGTTGTCCGAGTCGTTGTCGAGGAAGTCGGGGAAGGAGTCGCCGTCGGTGTTTCGTGCCTCGCACCCCCCACGCATCCCCGACTCGGTGGCATCGTCGATGCCGTCGCCGTCCGAGTCCAGGTCCATGGAGTTGGGGATGGAGTCGCCGTCGATGTCGGAGGTGCCCTCGAAGTCGTCCCAGAGTCCGTCTCCGTCGGAGTCGACCTCGCTCTCGCAGCGTCCCACCACGCTGCTGTCAGGGGAGCCCCCGTCGGAGCGGGTAGGGCGGTCGTCGTCGCCGCAGCCGACGACCAACGAAGCGCAGAGGAGAGGCAAGGAGAGCGCACGCATGGGCGCCAAGGTATCCGAGCGTTGTGCAGTCTTCGGACAGGTGTGTGAGCCGCCTCACGGCGCGAGGGCGAGGCTGCGGTCCAGGAGCGTCAGCGCAGGCTCACGACGACCGCCGTGATGTTGTCCCGGCCGCCGCGTTCGTTGGCCATCTCCACGAGCCGCTGGGTCGCCACCTCCGGACCCAACCCGAGGATCCGTGGGAGCTCCTCGTCCTTGACGTAGCCGTGCAGTCCGTCGCTGCACAGGAGGTAGCTGTCGCCGCTCTTGCACTCGAAGAAGCGGGTGTCCACCTGGACGTAGTCGCGCGAGCCCACCGCCCGCGTGATCACGTTGCGGTGCGGTGAGACCGCCGCTTCTTCTTCGGTGATGATGCCCTGCTTGAGCTGCCAGGCGACGAGGGTGTGGTCTTCGGTCAGGGGCGATGCCTTCCCGTCGCGGACCATGTAAACGCGGCTGTCGCCGACCTGCGCCGTGATGCCGAAGCGGCCACAGATGGCCAGCGCGGAGAGCGTGGTGCCCATGCCTTGCCGGTCGGGATCGTGCTGCGCGATGCCGAAGACCATGTAGGTGGCCGCCTGAACGGCGCTTTCCAGGACGCGAATGGCTTGGCGAACCGCGTCTTCGCTTGTGTCGCCGGCTGCCAGACGCTCCAGGGCGGAGGTGCCCCTGCGCACCATGCCATGTACGGTGTCCACGGCCTCTGCGCTGGCGATCTCGCCGGCGGCGTGGCCTCCCATGCCGTCAGCGACGACGTAGAGTCCGAGGGCGTCGTCGAAGAAGAACGCGTCCTCGTTCACCTGACGCCTGCGGCCGATATCCGTCAGTCCTGCGCCAAACCGCTGGAACACGCTCCTCTACCCACCTCACCCGGCGCAGCCCGCCGGCCCGACGGAGAGACTACAACGTCCCCCGCTGCCTACAACCACTCTTCTACCCGCCTTTTTGAGCGAGTTGGTGCAAAAATGTCGACCCGCTTTCCGGAGGGTGGCGGCGGGTTCGGAACAGGGGAGGGGTGTTGGGGGTTGAATAGCCGGGTCGTCATGCTCATCTCTACCCATGTGCGCACCGTCTCCCTCGTCTTCTTTGCGAGTGTCCTGACCCTGTCCGCTGGGCTGGCGAGCGCCCAGGCGCCCCGGGAGCTCACGGAGCGGCGCCGCATCGAGATCGCCGAGCGCCTGCAGCGCTCGACGGTAGTGGTCCGGGTCGGCCGCGCAGGGGGCTCGGGGTTCATCGCGACCCGCGAGGGGTGGGTCGTGACCAACTTGCACGTGGTCCGCGGTGGCCGCGGTCCCATCACCGTGCGCCTGAGTGACGGGCGAACGATGCGGGCCCGCGTCCTCGCCCTCGATCGGGAGCACGACTTGGCGCTGCTGGAGCTCCCCCAGGCGCCGAACCTTCCGCCGCTTCCGCTCGGCGATCCGGACGCGGTGCGTGTGGGCCAGACCGTGCTGGCCTACGGCAGCCCCTTCGGTCTGGATGGGACTCTGACCCAGGGCATCGTGAGCGCTCGGCGGGACCTGCCCGGGCCGGCGGGTCCCCTCCGGGGCATCATCCAGACCGACGCGCCGATCAACCCAGGCAACTCCGGTGGTCCCCTCGCGAACTCGCAGGGGCAGGTCATCGGCGTCAACACCGCGATCCTCAGCCGCACCGGTGGCTCCCACGGCATCGGATTCGCGATGCCCTCGAACTACGTGCGGGAGCTCATCGCGCGGGTGCGGAGCCAGACGACGCCTCCGCTCGCTCGGCAGGGTCCGAGGCAGGGTCCGCCGGCGGCCGCTCGGGCGCCTTCGCCGCTGGGGGACGTCTGGGTCGGCATCATCGGTGACGACTTCGACATGGGCGGGGTTCGAGGCGTCCGCATCCGGGAGGTCATTCCGGGCGGCCCTGCGGCCGACGCGGGGCTCCGCGGCCTGCGCGATCCTCCTCCGCCGCTGGTGCGGCAACTCGGCGTGCCGTGGACCGGGCACATCATCGTCGCGGTCGACGGCCGTCCGGTGCGGAACCTCGGGGAGCTCAAGGAGGCCCTGGCGGGCCGGCAGCCGGGGGAGAGGGCTCGGCTGTCGCTTCGGGTAGGGCCGGCCGCCGTTCAGGGGGAGGCGCTCGTGTCCCTCGAGGCGCCGCCGGCACGCCTCCCGATCCCGTGAGCTCGCTGGCGCGGTAGCTCCCGCAGTCGACGGAGCTAGGGTCTGCCGATGCGCGCCCTGAGCGAGACGGTGGTCCGAGCTCTCGAAGACGGCGAGCTCGATCGGGTATGGGGCCTGCTGGAGCCCCACGCGGCGTCCCTCGGCGACGATCCCGAGCTGGCGCTGGCGTGGCTCCGCGCCCTCGAGCACGCGCCCTCGCGGCCGACGCTCCAGGACGAGGTCCGGCGGGCCGTTGGCGGTGGCGAGGACCCACGCCGGGTGGTCGCTGCCTGTGCAGCGCTGAACGCCGCCGCCCAACTCCGACCCCTCGATTTGCCGCCGCTGCCCGAGGGGCCCGCGGCGCAGGCTGCGCGCTTGGCCGAGCAGGCTCTGGCGCGGGATCCTTCCGGCCCGTTGGCTGGCTATCTGTGGATCAACCGGGCGAACGCCTTGCGCGCTCTGGGACCCGAGGAGGACGGGCGGGCTCAGCGCGCCTACGCCGAGGCGCTCGCTCGCGACGACCGCGGCTGGTGGCACTTCGACCTGGCCGTGCTCCACAAGTGGCGCGGGCGATGGGAGGCGTCGCTGCAGGCCAGCCTCGCGGCCCGGGAGCGCCTGGGCGCCGTCCGTCCCGTGTGCTGGAACATCGCCCTGGCGGCCACGGCGCTCGGTGACGGGGGCCGTGCGCTCGAGGCCTGGCGTGCCCTTGGCTTCGATCCACGCTTGGGCGAAGGGAGCGGCCTGCCCTTCGTCGAGGGGATCCCCCCGTTCCAGGTTCGGGTACCGAGCCGTCCGAGTGGCTTCGGCCTCGGGGAGCCGGAGGGCGAGCAGTTCGAGCTCGTGTGGGTGCAGCCCATCAGCCCCTGCCACGGCGTGCTGGCCTCTCCGACGTTCGGGGACGCGCCGGTGGACTATGGCGACGTGGTGCTGTGGGACGGTGCGCCGGTCCTCTTCGACCCACCCTGTTTCCCACTGCTCGAGATCCTCCGCCGCGGCGACGAGCGACGGCTCCGCTTTCTGGCCCTCGCCAGCGCTGGGGAGGTCGAGGAGGTCGCCGGCGCCCTCGGGGAGCTTGGTGTCCAGGCTTTCGCGCACCCTCGGGGCCGAGCGATCGAGGGCCAGCAGCTCATCGTGGGCAAGCTCGTCGCCGCGGCCACGCTGGACCTCTCCGAGCTCCGCCGAAGGTTCGAGGCGGCTCTCGATGCGGCGGACGGGGCTCGCTGGGCGGTTCCGGATCTCTACGAGCTTTGTGGCGACACCAAACGCGCAGGGCGCGAACATCAGCGATGGCGGGGCCTGGCGCGGGCCGCTGTCAAGCGTGGTTTCCTCGAGCCATGAGCGACGCGCCGCTGCCTTCCCAGGAGCACCTGTGGGAGGGGCTGCCGCCCCTCGGGGAGGGCGAGGTCCATCGCCGTCGCGAGCTGACCTATCTGGTGTTCGCTGGCTTCTTCCTCGGCACCCTCGCGATGCTCAACATCCTGGGGATCACGCGCTTCGTCGACCTGGGGTTCACGGTGGCCGGCGAAAGCGTCCTGGTCGCCGTGGGCGTGCTGCCGTACCCCATCACGTTCTTGTGCACCGACCTCATCTCGGAGCTCTTTGGGCGCCAGCGGGCGTCCGCGCTCGTCTGGATGGGTCTGGTCCTGAACCTCTGGGTGGCGGCGATCCTCTGGATCGGCGGCGCTCTCCCGGGGTTCGATCTGGGCTCCGACCGAGAGCCGCCCCTCTATCTCTTCACCGAGCTGCGGCGGACGACCTTCGCCGCCATCACCGCCTCGATGGTGGCCTATCTGGCCGCTCAGATGGTCGACGTGCACCTCTTCCACTTCTGGAAGCGCCTCACCCGTGGGAAGCACCTGTGGCTGAGGAACAACGGGTCGACTCTCGTGAGCCAGCTCGTGGACACGGTCGCTGTGATTCTTGTCACACACTTCCTTGCCGGGGGCTTGCCGATCGACGCGGGCCGTCCGCTCTGGTCCCAACTCGGGGCCTACGTCGCGGCGGGCTATGCTTTCAAGGTCCTCGCGGCGCTCCTCGACACCGGACCGTTCTACCTTCTGGCCCGCGCTCTGGCGCGCTACCTTCGCTTGCCACCGCCGTCCGAGGAAGCGAGCCTCTAGGTTCCGGCGGTCGCCGGTCCGCTTGGTCGGCGGCTCCGCGTTCTCGTCGTTCGTCGCAGTGAGGTGTTGGAATGAGTCGCCGCGTAGCACTTTGGGCGTTGGTCCTCGTGGGCGTTCTGATGGGTTCGTCCGCGGGCGCGACGGTGATGGTCGAGGTGCCGCTGGAGGACATGGCCCGTGACGCGGCCGTGATCGTCCGCGCGCGGGTCGTCCATACGGGTACGCAGATGGTGATGCGTGATGGGAGCTTCGACCCGTACACGGTCACGACGCTCCAGGTGCTCGAGGGGATCAAGGGCGCGGGGGAGGCTGAGCAGCTCCTCGTTCGCGAGCTCGGGGGGACCTATCGCGGTGGAGGGATGTGGATCGATGGTACGCCGCGCTACGCCTTGGGCGAAGAGGTCGTGGTGTTCCTCGAGCACGACCCGATCGACGCGACCTACTTCCGAACGTACGCGATGAGCCAGGGCAAGTTCGTCGTCCTCCACGGCTTGCCCGGCGTCCCGGCGGCGGTCGCTCGGGACACGCGGGCGGTCGCCTTCGCACGGTGGACCGACGGTCGGATGACCCTCTCGCACGGGGGGCGAGAGGTGATGCAGCTCGAGGCGTTCCTCGATTTGCTTCGGGGCGTCGTTCGTCTCGACGCGCCGGCACGAAGCTCGGTGGGAGGTGCGCGATGAGCCGGCGGGCGATGGTCTTGGGTGGAGCGATCCTGATGGCGTCGCTGGCTGGCGAGGTGCGGGCGTGGGAGTGCCTGTCCGGGAGCTGCCCCACCTGGTGCGAGCAACCCGTGCCTTACGGTTTGACGCGCGCTTCGAGCGATCTGGGGGATGGAACCACGGAGACGGAAGTTCGCCGGGGCATGGGGGACTGGACGCTCCGGAGCTGCACCCGCTTGTCCTCGAACTACACCGGGCGCAGCAGCGCGGTCGTGGGGGCCGGCGACGGGCGCTCGGTCATCGGCTGGGTCGAGTCGGGTTGGCGTCACAGCGGCAGCGCCATCGGCGTTACGGGGCCCCGCTGGGACGGGCGCAACTGCATCCGCGAGGCGGATATGGAGATGAACGGCGTCAACTTCTCGTGGGTCACCAGCTCAGGCCGCGGGTCCAGCGTCAACGCCTACTCGATCGTCTTGCACGAAGGCGGCCACTACTACGGACTGGGCCACTCGAACGATCCCAACGCGACGATGTACTTCGCCTACACCGGGGGCATCGACGCGCTCAACGCGGATGACGAGGGCGGCATCTGCACGCTTTATCCAGGCGATGGCCCGGTGGATTGCACGGTCAGCGGCTGCCCCTCCGGACAGGAGTGTGTCGGCGGGGAGTGCCGACCGGTCATGGGGGATGGGACGCTCTGTTCGCCTTGCACGTCCGATGCGGAGTGTGGCGGCCCCCGCGACTTCTGCATCGGGTACCCGAGCGGCGGGGCCTTCTGTGGTCGTGCCTGCACCTCCTCGGAAGATTGTGGCGCCGGCTTCGTCTGCGCCGGCACCAGCGGCGGCGTCTCCCAATGCGCCGGTTTCGACGGCAGCAACTTCACGTGCGCCGGCGGCGGTCCGGCGCCCGCGGGGTGCACCAACGACTCGCAATGCGGCGCCGGCGAGCGCTGCAACACGGCCACCGGTGCCTGCGAGCCGCGTCCGGCGGATCGGGCTGCTCTCGGCGAGAGTTGCGAGAGCGACGATGAGTGCAACTCGGGCCTCTGCGCCACGACCGCCGCGGGGCAAGTCTGCGCCCAGTCCTGCGATGGGTTCGATACCTCGTCGTGCCCGAGCGGCTTCTATTGCGACGGCGAGGCCTTGGGCGTCTGTGGGACGGGGCTGTGCCTCAGGGGGACGGCCGGTGCTGCGGGCCTCGGCGCAAGCTGCACCGCGGACACGGACTGTGCGTCGCTGATGTGCGACGGCGCGATCTGCGCGTCGCCGTGCCGGCCGGACGCGGCGGTCAACAGCTGCCCGATGGGCTACGTGTGCCGACCGGGCGCGGCGGCGGGGTGCGGGGCATGCCGCGCGGAGGCGGATCTCGCCGCTCCTGGCGAGTTCTGCATGACCAACGAGGATTGTGCTTCGGGGCTCTGCGCCGTGGCTTCTGACGGAGATCAGTTTTGCACCGACTTCTGCGACAGCGCCGCCGACTGCCCCGAGCTGTTCTCCTGCGTGCCCGTTGGGGACACGAACGTGTGCGTCCCGCCGGCACCCCGGGAGGACGGCGGGGGCTGCGGCTGCGTCACGGCGGGTGCTGGGAGCCGCTCGGTTCCATGGCTGCCGCTGTTGATCGCAGGGCCTGCTTGGGTGTGGTGGAGGCGTCGGCGTTGATGTAACGACTCGTGGGGGTGGACGACGGTATCCGCGAAGGGCCCGCGTCATGAGTCCCGGAGCGCGGCGACCTCCCCCTTCGTCGAGTCCTCGGCGGAGGGCCCCGCCGCGCCGCCCCGTACGTCCCCATGTCCCGCCCGCTTCGGAGCTATCTGCGCCCGTATCGCCGCCGCCTCGGCTGGGGGATCGTGTGGTTGCTGCTGACGAACGGGGCGGACAAGACCATCCCTTGGTTGCTTCAGGGGGCCGTGGACGGTCTTCGGGAAGGACGGCTGGAGCGGGTCCGTGGCTACGCTCTTGGGGTGGTCGCCCTCGCCGCGGGGTTGTGGATCGTGCGCACCCAGTCGCGGGTGCTGATGTTCAACGTCGGCCGCGACGTCGAGTACGACCTGCGCAATGAGCTCATCCGGAACGTGCACCGTCTCGGGCCGCGCTTTTTTCAGCGGGTGCCGACCGGTGACGTGATGAGCCGCGCGACCAATGACCTCGCGCAAGTTCGGCTCCTGGTCGGCTTCGGGGGCCTCAACGTCGTCAACTCGCTCTTCGCCTTCGCCGGTGCCATCGGTTTGATGCTGGTCCTCAGCCCGGAGCTGACCGCCTGGGCTCTCGCGCCCTATCCGTTCCTCGTCCTGCTCACGAAGGTATTCGGGGGAGCGCTCTACCGACGAAGCCGCGAGGCGCAGGCGGCGTTGGGGAAGCTGTCGGACGTAGCTCAGGAGAACCTGGCCGGGGTCCGACTCGTGCGCGGCTATGCGTTGGAGGACCATGAAGTCGCGCGCTTCGAGAAGGCCAACGAGCGCGCGGTGCGGGCGAACATGCGGCTGGTCGTGCTGCGCGGGTTGATGTGGCCGCTGCTGACGCTCGTCGGCTCCAGTGCGGCGCTGATCGTGTTGTGGCGTGGGGGGGCGATGATCGTCGCCGGCGAGCTGACCGTCGGTGAGTTCGCGGCCTTCAACGCTTACCTCGCGCAGCTCGTGTGGCCGACTTTGGCGTTCGGCTATTTGCTCGGGGTGCTGCAGCGCGGTCGAGCGTCCTACGCGCGCGTCCGTGAGCTCCTCGACGCGCCGCCGGAGGTCTCCAGCGTCTCGGAGCCCCGGCCCTTGCCCGCCGTGGGGGCGGTACAGGTGCGGGGCCTGCGGATCCTCTACGGCGACCGACCGGCCCTCGACGGGGTGAGCTTCGAGGTGGCAGCGCGCGGATCCGTCGCGATCATGGGGTCGGTCGGGGCCGGCAAGAGCACGCTGGCGGCGGCGCTGCCGCGGCTGGTGGACACCCCCGCCGGGAGCGTCTTTCTCGACGGAGTGGACGTGACCGAGGCCGATCCGCGGGAGCTCCGCCGGACGGTGGGCTACGCTCAGCAGGATCCTTTCCTCTTCTCGACGACGATCGAGCGCAACATCGCTTTCGGTCTCGACGACCCGGACGCCACGGATGCGCACGAGCGCGTGCGGCGCGCCGCAGCGGAGGCAGCCGTTCTGGAGGAGATCGAGAGCCTGCCCCAAGGTTTCGAGACCCTCGTGGGTGAACGTGGGGTTCAGCTCAGCGGTGGGCAGAAGCAGCGGGTCGCCCTCGCACGGGCGCTGCTTCGGGAGCCGGCGGTGCTCGTCCTCGACGATCCCCTCAGCGCGGTGGATGCCCGCACCGAGCGAGCGATCCTCGAGGCCCTCGACCGGGCGGGAGAGGGGAGGACGCTGGTCTTGGTCACCCACCGGGTCGCGGCCGCATCGCGCGCCGACCGTGTCGTGGTCCTCGACGAGGGGCGGGTGGTCGAGCGCGGCACCCACGACGAGCTCGTCGCGCGGGGCGGGCTCTACGCGCGTCTCGCGGCTCGCCAGCGACTCGAGCAGGAGCTGGGGGCGCTGTGAGGGATGCGAGCCCGCCGGGGCGGCTGCTCGTTCCCGCTGCCGCCGAGCCGGAGGTCGAGGACCGCCGCGATCTTCGCCTCTTGCGCCGGTTGCTTCCCTATATGCGGCCGCAGTGGCGGCTCTTCGTTGCGGCCCTCGTGCTCATGCCCGTGGCGTCCGTGGCCGGGCTCTTCCAGCCGTGGCTGATCAAGCGCGCGATCGACGTGGCGATCGTCGCCGACCAGGCGGGCGCGCTTCGAGGCATCGTCGCGCTCTTTGCCCTGGCCATCGCCCTCGAGTTCTTGGCGCGCTTTGCGCAGACCTATCTCATCCAGCTCGCGGGGCAGCGCAGCACGGCCCGGCTTCGCTCGGCGACCTTCGCCAAGCTCCAAGAGCTGCCCGTGGCCTACTTCGACCGAACCCCCGTCGGGCGCGTCGTGACCCGGGTCACCAACGACATCGACAGCTTGACGGAGTTCTTCGCGTCCGGCGCAGTGACGGCCATCACCGACGTGATCACCCTGGTGGGGATCGTCGTCTTCATGCTGGCGATCGACTGGCAGCTGAGCCTCGTCGCCTTCTGCGCGCTGCCCCCGTTGGCCCTGGCGGTTCGTTACTTTCGTCGTTACGCACGGGAGGCCTACCGCAGTATCCGGGTGCACCTCGCGCGGCTGAACGCTTACCTCGCCGAGCAGGTGCAGGGGGTGCAGGTCGTGCAGGCCTATGGGCGGGAGGAGGACTGCGCGACCGAGTACGAGCGCATCAATGCGGCCTACCGGGACTCCAACTACCGCTCGATCCGCTACGACGCCTTGCTCTATTCGGTCGTCGAGAGCGTCTCGGCGGCCTCGGTCGCGCTCGTGCTGTACTTCGCTGCCGTACGGGCGGGCTGGTCGCCTTCGGGCGCGGTCGTTTACGTCGGCACCGTCGTAGCTTTCTACGATTACATCCAGCGCTTCTTCGTGCCGATCCGGGATCTCGCCACGAAGTTCACGATCCTTCAGTCGTCGCTGGCGGCCGCCGAGCGGGTCTTCGGAGTGCTCGACCTCGAGGAGCGCGACGCGCCGAAGCTTCCGGCCGCCAGCGCCCGGCTCGGCGCCGAGGGCGAGGCCGTGCGTTTCGAAGGCGTGTGGTTTGCGTATCGCGAAGGACACCCGGTGCTCCGCGGAATCGACCTTGCGATCCGTCGCGGTGAGCGAGTCGCGATCGTGGGTGCGACGGGCTCCGGCAAGTCCACTCTGATGTCGCTGCTCCTGCGGCTGTACGAGCCACAGCGGGGCGCGGTTCGGGTCGAGGGAGACGACGTCCGGGGTCTCGATCGGCATGCGCTGCGGCGCCGCTTCGCGATCGTCCCCCAAGATGTCTTTCTCTTCGCCGGTACGCTGCGGGACAACCTCGCGCTCGGCGATCCTTCCCCCGACGACGGGCGCATCCTTGCCGTCTTGGACCGCGTTGGCGCGCGAGCTCTCGTCGAGAAGCGGGGAGGGCTGGACGGGCGCGTCGAAGGACGTGGGGCCAATTTCAGCGCCGGAGAGCGGCAGCTGATCGCCTTCGCGCGGGCCCTCTACCGCGACGCTCCGCTGCTCTTGCTGGACGAGGCGACGGCCAACGTCGACAGCGAGACGGAAGCGGCGCTGCAGCGGGCGGCTTACGAAGTGATGCGCGGGCGGACCGCGCTGATCATCGCCCACCGCTTGTCGACCGTCGAGGGCGCCGACCGGATCGTCGTGCTCCACCGCGGGCGAATCGCCGAAGAGGGGACGCACCGGGAGTTGCTGGCTCAGGGGGGGCTCTATGCCCGCCTTCACCGGCTGCAGACGGCGCCGGCGGCGTGAGAGGCCGGCGGATGCGGGCCGCGGACCGCCTGCGCCTGGAACCTCGCCGAACTCCCCCAAGGTCCGTCGGTGCTTCTGGGTGCCAGGGCCCTTCCACCGCGATGGATCGCGCACTAGACTGAAGCCGAGGGCCGTTGCTCTCGCAGAGGACGCCCTTCGAGCGGGCGGCACGCCTCACCCAAGGCAGTGGAACAAGCGCCGGTCGTCTACGGAAAATACCAGCTGCTCGAGCTCCTCGCTCGGGGGGGCATGGCCGAGGTGTTCAAGGCCAAGTCTCACGGCGTCGAGGGCTTCGAGAAGGTCCTCGTAATCAAGAGGATCCTCGCGGAGTTGGGGGAGAGCCCCGAGTTCGTCGAGATGTTCATCAACGAGGCGAAGATCGCCGTCACGCTCTCGCACGCGAACATCGTGCAGGTCTTCGATCTCGGCAAGGCCGACGACACTTACTTCATCGCCATGGAGTACGTTGCGGGCGCTGACCTGGCGACGGTGCTGCGCCGGGCCCGGAGGTACGGCAAGCCTCTTACGCCAGAGCTGGCGGTCTTCGTCGTCAGCGAGGTCGCCAAGGGGCTGGATTACGCGCACCGTCGGCGCGACGTCGACATGAGGCCGCTGCACATCGTTCACCGCGACGTCTCGCCGCAGAACATCCTGCTCAGTTACGAGGGGGAGGTGAAGCTCACCGACTTTGGCATCGCGAAGGCGCGTACGTCCGTGCCCGATGGGACCGAGCGGGGAGTTCTCAAGGGGAAGTACGCCTACATGGCGCCGGAGCAGGCACGCGGCGAGGATGTGGACGCCCGCACCGACCTCTTTGCTCTCGGCACGGTGCTCTACGAGGCGCTGGCCGGCCGCAATCCCTTTGCTCAGTCCTCGACCTACGAGACCCTGCAGCGGGTCCGCGAGGGGCGCTACGAGCCCCTGAGGAGTGTCGCGCCGGAGGTCTCCGAGGAGCTCGAGGCCATCGTTCACAAGGCGATGAGCCCCGACGTCGAGGACCGGTACAGGGACGCGGGGAGGTTCTACGAGGACCTCATTCAATACCTTTACGCGAGCGGCGGCCGCGTCGGAGCGCACGATCTCGCCAGCTACCTGGACGCGCTTCGGAGCGCTTCCGAGGGGCGGCGTAGTCAGGTCGCGACGGACGCCGGACTGCGGGCTGCGTTCGACATGGACACGGCGGTCGGTCGGCTGGGGACCGGAGACGTGACCCCGGCGGAAGTGCCGTCGGCTCGAAGCGCCTCGGGCAGGCCCACGACCGGCGCGCGGCACCCCGCGCAGACTCCGGCGGCGCGTCCTCA
The DNA here is from genome assembly GCA_027009115.1 of Polyangiaceae bacterium. GTDB lineage: Bacteria > Myxococcota_A > Polyangia > Polyangiales > Houyiibacteriaceae > JALVDI01. Next base: position 57,273 of record JALVDI010000486.1, read on the forward strand.
GGCGGAGCGGCGGGACGTGACGGCCCTCGCGGTCCGGGGAGCGGATGCGAGCGTTTCTATCCGTCGGTTCGGGGGTGAGCTCGTTGTCGAGGAGGGGGATTCGGCGATCGCCCTCTTTGGGCGGGTGAACCCGGATGGACGAGACAGCGAGCACGCGGCGCGAGCGGGCCTGGCCCTGCTGCGAGCGACGCCCGCTGCGTCCGTCGCCATCCACGGAGGACGCATCCTCGTCGACGTTCGAGGGGAGCTCCAGCGGGACGCGGCGTACGAGCGGGTCGTGGGCGAGGTCCGGGCGCTCCTGCAGGGGGCTTCCGGTCGCGTCGTGGCCAGCCGTTCGACCCGCGAGGCGCTCAAGCGCTACTTCGAGTTGCGGCCCTGCGGCGACACCTTCGAGGTGGTCGGCGAGCGCAACCTCACCGAGGCGCTTGGCCGTTTCGTCGGTCGCCGCGAGGTCCTCCGCCGCATGGGAGAGATCTTGGCGCTGGCCAACAAGGGCAAGCAATGCCTGGTGGCGGTGGTGGGCGAGGGGGGCATCGGGAAGAGCCGGCTCATGCTCGAGACGATGCGGCGGCTCCGCACGGGCGGGCACAGCGTCGGCATGTACGTCTGCAAGGTCCCCAGGCACAGCCGCGACGTCCCGCTCTCGGCGACCCAGGAGATGCTGCGGGTGCTCCTCGGTATCGAAGACTTCGACGGCGAAGAGGAAGTGCGCGAGAAGGTCCTCCGTTTCCGAGAGCTGGGTTTGCCCAAGGCGGAGCTCGACGCCGTGCGGGCCACCCTGGGCCTCGGCGCTGGGGAAGGTGCCCCTGCAGGGGGGCGGGGGCTCTTGGTGTCGGCCATCGCGCGCATCGCTCTGAAGCTGGCCGAGGATCGGCTCACCGTCTTCGCTTTCGACGACTTCGACGGCGTCGACGACGAGAGCCTGGAGATCCTCCAGGGGCTCGTCAAGGCCCCGGGCAACGCTCGCGTCGTGGTCATGGTGGCGCATCGCCCGGACGAGCGTTTCGCCTGGGACGCTTACCCGGGCTTCTTCGAAGTGGCCCTCGGTCCCCTGGAGGATGACGACATCGCGCGGTTGACGGCCGCGCGACTCGGTGTCGACGAGGTGCCCATGGAGCTTCTGCGGGAAGTCAGCGTCAAGAGCGCGGGCAACCCGCTCTACGCCGAGGAGTATCTTCAGGCGCTCCTCGATGCCGGGGCGATCGAGGCATCGGACGGCAAGGTCGAGTATCGAGCGGATGTCGCCGTCGAGGTGCCCAAGACGCTCCGTGGCATCGTGGCGCAGCGGCTGAGCCGCGTGACTCCGGCGGAGCGCCACCTGCTGCAGATCGCGGCGCTGGTTGGCGGGCGCTTTCACGACGCGCTCTTGACGCGGGTGGTGCAGGAGACGGAGACGGTCGTGGCGGACGCCGTCGAGGCGCTGGCCAGCCGCGGCATCTTCGTGCGCACGGGGGTTCGCGAGTACGCCTTTGCGCACAGCTTGATCCCCGAGGTCGTCAAGGCCGGTCTCCCACTCGACGCCCGCCGCGAGATCCATGCGGCGATCGGGCGAGCGCTCGAGGACCTCTACCCGAATCACGTCGACGAGCTCTCCGAGCGCCTCGCGTACCACTACAAAGAGGCTGGCGAGCGGGACCGAGCCCTCGATTTCCTCGTGCGCGCCGCCGACCGCCTCGAGGCGGAGCACAAGCTCGCGGGTGCGGTCGGGTTCCTCGGGCGCGCCGTGGAGATGCTCGCCAAGGCGCCGAACCCCGACCGCGACCGGATGCTCCAACTCTATCGGCGCATTGGGGATTCGTGCCTTCGGAGCCGCGAGCTCGAGGCAGGGCTGGAACACATCGACGGGGCCCTGGAGCTCGCCGAGGGCTTGGGTCGTGAGGAACACGTCGCGCGCTTTTCGCTGATGAAGGGGCAGTACCTGGCGCTCTCCATGCGCTTCACCGAGGCCCAGCCCTGGTTTGAGCGGGCGCGTCAGCTCGCCATGTCGGTCGGGGACCGTGACCTGGTCCGCGACGTGATCACGGCGCTCGCGGACGCCTCCGTGCGCAACGGGGAGTACACGCGCGCGGTCGCCCTGTTCGAGGAGGCGCTGGCCCTGGCCACGGAGGCCAAGGATCGCCACGCGCAGATTCGGTGCCTCATCCCCTTGGCACACGCCTTCGCCGGGACAATGGACCAGAGTGCTGCCCTCGAGGCGCTCGCGGAGGCGCGGGGCCGGATGGGGCCGCACTCGGACCGCATCGTCGAGTGCGAGCTCTGGAAGAGCGAGGCACTGGTTCACTACTACCTGGGCAACACCGCCCGTGCCTTGGAGGCCGGGTACAAGGGGCTGGAGTTGGCCAAGGAGTACGGGTTCGCTTACGAGGCCGCCGTGAACGCCCACAACATCGGCGAGTTGCACTTGCGCGAGGGGGATTTCAAGCGGTCGTTCGCGATGCTCCACTACAGCTACGACGTCGCCAAGGAGCACGGCTTCGTCAAACTTCAGTACGGCAACCTTCGCGTGCTGGGTTTCATCGACGCGGTCAAGCTCGGCAACCCGGCCGGGCGTGACCGCATCGTCGAGGCGTACACCTACGCCCAGCGCCACGGCTTCGTGTGGGACGCGGTGCAGGCGCGCTACATGCTGGCCGTCGTCGACGCCACCCTTGGGCGTCTCGAGGATGGGCGGCGAGGTCTGCGTGAGGTTCGACAGCTCGCCACCCGCTACGGCATGTCGCACTACGAGCGGGCCGCCGAAGAGGCGCTTGAAGCCATCGAGGCGGGGCGCGACGTGCCCATGCCTCATTGAACGGCGATGACGATGGGACCGGCCTGGCGCATCGGAACGGAGCACCTGGAGCAGGCGCGTGGCGTGGTCCGCCGCTACGCGACGCAGACGCCTCTCGTTGCAGCGACCGCCATCGACCCGCGGGTGTGGTTGAAGCTCGAGTGCCACCAGCACACGGGGTCCTTCAAGGTCCGCGGAGCGCTCACGCGGCTGTCGGTGCTCACCGACGAGGAGCGGGGGCAGGGGGTGGTCGCGGCCTCCGCCGGCAACCACGGGCTCGGGGTGGCCTACGCTGCCCGGAAGCTGGGCGTCCGCGCGAAGGTCTTTGTTCCCCCGGGGACACCGGCGGTCAAAGTCGAGGGGATCGGCGCCCTTGGCGCGGAGGTCGTGGTGGGCGATACTCCCGGCTACGACGCCGCCGAGGAGGCCGCGCGCCGGGAGGCGAGGGCCCGCGGTTGCGTCTTTATCTCCCCTTACGACGACCCCTGGGTCGCGGCCGGCAACGGCGGGACGGTCGGGTTGGAGATCTTCGAGTCCATTGGCTCTCCGGACGCGGTCGTCTGTCCCGTCGGTGGCGGTGGCCTGATCTGCGGGCTGGCCGCGGCCCGCGACGCAGGGGGGCGCGACGTCGACCTCGTCGGTGTCAACACGGAGGCCTCGCCGGGGATGTTCCGCTCCTTCGAGAAGGGCGAGGCCGTCGAGACCTTGCCGCCGGCGCCGACCCTCGCCGAGGGCCTCGAGGGCGGCGTCCGGCCCACGACCTTCCTGCTGGCGCGGGAGGCGAGGGTCCGGATGGAGCTCGTGGCCGAGGACGAGATCGCCGCGGCGATGCGCTGGGCCCGGGACGTGCTCGGCACCCCCGTGGAAGGTAGCGCCGCGGCGGCCATTGCCTGGGTTCGCCGCTGCGTCGCCCGGCTCCCCGGGGACGCGCCCATTGTGGTCGTGGTCAGTGGCGGCAACGTGGATCCCGCGCGGCTCGGCGGCCTCGGATGCCGCCCTCCACCCTCGGCGCTCAGGCGGCGCTCGGGGTGAGATAACCCTCGGCCAGCGCGTAGCCCCGGAGCGCGCTGCGGAGCAGTCGGCGGCCCCGGTGGAGCCGCGACATCACCGTGCCGACAGGGCAGCCGATGCGGGCGGCGGCTTCTTTGTACGATTCGCCGCGGATGTCGACGAGCTCGACCACCTCGCGAAAGGGCTGCGGCAGGGCGGCCAGGGCCTCCACCACTTCGTCGCTGAGCTCCTCGGTCAGTGGACTCTGGGCGTTGGGCGGCCGCGTGCCCGCGCACCAGTGGGGGCCAGCGATCGCCGACTGCGCCACTTCGCCGAGGACTTCGCGCTCGCGCTTGCGGCGGCGGTAGGTGCTCGCGAAGGTGTTGAAGAGAATACGGTGCATCCACGCCCGCGGGTTGGTCCCTGCCTCGAAGCGATCCCAGAAGGCCCACGCACGGCTCATGGCCTCTTGCAGCACGTCGTCGGCTTCCGCGCGCGAGCGGGTGAGGCGCACGGCGGCGCCGTAGAGCTCGCGGACGTGTGGAGCGACGCTGGCTTCGAAGGATGCTCTCTTGCCCTGGTTCATCGAAAACCTCCGGCGTCCGATGCAGCAAGGGGGGTGCCACGTCGGTTTCGATGCGTCCTGCCGCGGTGGATGCGCGGTGGATGCGCGGTGGACGGGCGCTCGCCGATCGCGGTCCTGCCACGTTGTCTCCAGGCAGCCACGCCGGCGTGTCAGCCTGTCAGCGAGCCTCAGTGGCCCGTGCGGATCCCTTCGCCGGCGCGGGCGATGGCGTGGCTCATGGTCGGCGTGTTCTTGGCGACGCCCACTTCGCCGCGCGCGCTGACCAGGATGAGCCCTCCGCGCCCGCGCCCGCGGCTCGCGAGCTCGACGAGGGCTCGCTCCGCGGCCTGTTGGGCGTTCGCTTCGTCGAGCAGCTCGCAGGCGCAGCGAGCCAGGCAGACCCGAAGGATGGCTTCGCCGATGCCGGTGGCTGAGCAAGCTCCGGCGCGGTCGTCGGCCCAGGTGCCGGCCCCGGGAACCGGCGTGTCGCCGACGCGCCCGGGGGCTTTGCCCACGGTCCCACCGGTGCTCGTCGCCGCCGCGACCGCGCCGGCCCCGTCGAAGGCGACCGCGCCGACGGTGCCCCCCGCCCAGCCCTCGCCGACCTGTCCGGCACGCCACCTTTCGAGGCGCCGGCGCGCTTCGTCGGTGACCATCGTCCCAGGTGCGGCGGGTTGGAAACCGCGGGCGCGGGCGAAAGCGTCGGCGCCGGCAGCACAGAGCAGGACGTGGCGGTCTTCCTCGAGGAGGGCCCGGGCGACGCGGATGGGGTGAGGGTAGGGCGGCAGCGCGGCGACGCCCGCGACCCGCAGGTCGGCGCCGTTCATCAAGGCGGCGTCCAGCTCGAGATCCCCGGCGCTGTTGAGCGAGCCGCCGGTGCCTGCGTTGTAGCGTGGGTCGGCTTCGAGGACCTCGACGGCGCGCTGGGCCGCGTCCAAGGCGGAGCCCCCTTCCAGCAGGACGCGCAGCCCCTCGGCGGCAGCCCGGTCGCATCCCGCGACGTGAGCCTCGATGCGTTCGGGCGCCACGCGGCCCGCCCCGCCGTGGACGACGACCACCGGGGCCGTCATCAGAGCCCCCGCTGCAGGTGCGCGCGGAGGCTGCGGGCCATCTGTCGCAGTCCTGTCTCGAAGGGCACGCTCAGCAACACCCGAGCGTCTTCGCGGTCGTCGTCGTAGATGCGCCCTACGAGGTCCTCGATGGCGCGAACGGGCCGGGTCACGTCGAAGACAGTCTCGCCGTGGAAGCGTCGCACGCGTCCGTCGAGGGCTTCGAAGCGGAAGTCATAGACGATCTTGCGTGCGCGGAGGTCCAGGAGGTAGGTCCCCTCGATGGGGGCGTCGGCGTAGCCTTGGGCCCGCAGGTGCCCGCGCAGGGTCCCCTCGGTCGCGCGGAGGATCCGGCCGAGGGGTAGGGCGACTTCGGCATCGAGCTCGACGGGGTGTTCGACCCCGGGGTCGGCGAGGCGGTGGTACGTACCGCGGAGGCGTTGTTCGAAGCGGAGGCCCAGGGCCATGACAGGCGAACGTTACCTTTCCTGGGGGAGCCTGAGAAGCGTCGCCTGAGCGGAGGCGTCACGGTCAATTTACCGCGCAGAAACATCCCGGAAACCTTGCGTGCGTATCCCTCCCTCGGCGCCCCTCAGGGTAGGCGCGAGGAGCGCAGCAAGGTGCCGAGCCTGCACCTGCATGGTCGCGGCAGGAGGTCCGAGGTGAAAAAGGTCGAGGCGGTGATCAAGCCCTTCAAGCTCGATGAGGTCAAGGACGCCCTTGGGGAGGTCGGCGTGAGGGGCATGACGGTGACGGAGGTCAAGGGCTTCGGGCGCACCGGCGGCAAGCGCGAGGTTTATCGAGGCTCGGCCTATGTCGTGGACTTCGTCCCGAAAGTGAAGATCGAGGTCGTGGTGCCCGATGACCTCGTGGTCTCCGTCATCGAGGCGGTGGAGAAGTCAGCGCAGACGGGGCGCATCGGCGACGGAAAGATCTTCGTGTTGCCCGTGGAGGAAGCCGTGCGGATCCGGACGGGCGAGCGGGGCGACGAGGCCCTCTGAGATGTTGCCTCCCGACGGGAGGCTTTCTTCCTGACTGGGGAAAGCGAGGAACGATGAGCGAGATCAAGACGCCGCGAGAGGTCATCGAGCTGGCTCGGGCGAAGGGCGCGGTCATGGTGGACCTGCGCTTTATCGACATGCCCGGCGTTTGGCAGCACACGACCGTCCCCATCCACCGTCTCGACGAAGCTGCGTTCGAGGACGGGTTCGGATTCGATGGGTCGTCGATTCGCGGCTACCAGCCGATCAACGCCTCGGACATGCTGATTCTCCCGGATCCCACGTCGGCGAAGATGGATCCCTTTACTCAGCACCCGACGTTGGTGCTGATCTGCGACATCGTCGACCCCATCACGCGCGAGAGCTACGCCCGCGATCCGCGGTACATCGCCAAGAAGGCGGCGGCCTACCTCAAGCAGACCGGGATCGCCGACACCGCCTACATCGGGCCGGAGGCCGAGTTCTTCGTCTTCGACGACGTGCGCTACGCGTCGACCCCGAACGCCGCCTTCTACGAGGTCGACTCGGTGGAGGGGGCCTGGAACAGCGGGAGGGGCGATCGGCCCAACCTCGGCTACAAGATCCCGCACAAGGGCGGCTACTTCCCGGTGATGCCAAGCGACACGCTCATGGATCTGCGCACGGACATCTGCCAGATCCTGATGGAGCTGGGCTACGAGGTGGAGGTGAGCCACCACGAGGTCGCGACCGGCGGCCAGTGCGAGATCGATACGAAGTTCCTCGATCTGTTGTCGATGGGCGATCAGCTCATGTGGTTCAAGTACGTGGTCAAGAACGCGGCCCGCAGGGCCGGCAAGGTTGCCACGTTCATGCCCAAGCCGATGTACGACGACAACGGCAGCGGGATGCACGTCCATCAGTCGCTCTGGAAGGACGGCAAGCCCTTGTTCGCGGGCGACGGGTACGGGGGCCTGAGCCAGACGGCGCTCCACTACATCGGCGGGCTGCTCAAGCACGCGCCGGCGATTTGCGCGCTCACGAACCCCACGATCAACAGCTACCGTCGCCTCGTGCCGGGCTTCGAGGCTCCCGTCAACCTCGCCTACAGCTCGCGCAACCGCAGCGCGTCGATCCGCATCCCGACTTACTCGCAGTCGCCCAAGGCCAAGAGGCTCGAGGCGCGCTTCCCCGACAGCTCGGGCAACCCCTACCTCGCGTTCAGCGCCTTGCTCATGGCAGGGCTGGATGGAATCCAGAACCAGATCGACCCCGGCGATCCCTTTGACAAGGACCTCTACGCGCTGTCGCCGGAGGAGCTCGAGGGCGTCCCCACGGTGCCTGGGACGCTGGCCGAGGCTCTCGATTGCCTCGAACGGGACCACGAATTCCTCTTGCAGGGGGACGTCTTCACCAAGGACGTCATCGAGGAGTGGATCGCCTACAAGCGCGAGAACGAGGTCGCGGTCTTCGCGCAGCGGCCGACGCCCCTCGAGTACGAGCTCTACTTCGCCACCTGAGGGCGCGAGCCGACAGGCCGCGACCCGATCCGTCCGTCGTGGCCCCCTCCGCGGGGATTGCCTCGGGCGCTCGGTGTCGCGGCGGTCCGGCGCCCTGTCGTTGCGGCGTTGACGTCGCGAGGTCGCCTCGGATAGCATCGGCGAGCCCCGAATCCCTCGAATTGCCCCGAACTTACCGGGGTTTGTGGGCCTCTTGCTCCATGATCGACGTAGCTCGCCTGACCGCGGACACGCTCAGGATCCTCCCTCGTAAGCGGATCAGCCGCGTGCTGGGGCGGCTCGCCGACCTCCGGGCGCCCGGACCGCTCCTCCAGCGGGCGATCGACCTCTTCGTCCGAAGCTACGACATCGACTTGAGCGAGGCGGTCGTGCCTCCCGGCGGGTTCAAGAGCTTCGACGAATTCTTCACGCGCCGGCTGGTGGAGGGAGCGCGCCCCATCGACCTCGATCCCGCTGCGGTCGTCTCCCCGGCGGACGGGCGCCTCGAAGACCTCGGAGAGATCGATCCCGACGGGACGCTCCTGGTCAAGGGGCGCCCCTATCGGGTCGCGGAGCTGGTGGATGAGCCGGGGGCGGTGGCCGCCTATGCCGGCGGGTCGTACTTCATCGTCTACCTCTCGCCCCGGGACTACCACCGCGTTCACGCTCCCGCCTCGGGGCGGGTGGCGCGCGTCCGCCACATCCCGGGGACCCTCTTCCCGGTCAACTCCATCGGGCTCGAGCACGTCCCGCGGCTCTTCGCGGTCAACGAACGGGTGGCGATCGTGCAGCAGACACGGTTCGGTGAGCTGACCACGGTCATGGTCGGCGCCATCGGCGTCGGCCGCATCAGCGTTTCCTTCGATCCCGAGGTGCACACGAACCGCGGCCGCAGTCCGGGCGTGCGGAGGTACGCCGACGGTCCGCCGATCGAGCGGGGAGCGGAGATCGGTGTCTTCCATCTTGGCTCGACGGTGATCGTCTTCGTACCGCCCCACGAGGGCGCGCGCTTCGAGGTCGAGGCGGGGAGCGCGGTGCGCGTGGGACAGGCGGTTCTTCGGATCGGCGAGGGCGCATGAGCGACGACGACGAAGTCTCGTTCACGCCTCGCCGCTCGCGTCGCAAGCGCCGGGCCTTGCGCGTCCCCGTCGACGAGGTGCCCCGCCGGAGCGCCGTGAGCTCGCTGCCCCCGGCTTCGGAGCCGGCGACGCCGCGACGTGGCGATGAGACCGTGCAGGTGGAGATCGAGCTCCCTGCCGGCGAGGCCGCCGAGCTCCCTGCCGGCGAGGCCGCCGAGCTCCCTGCCGGTGAGGCCGCCGAGCTCCCTGCCGGCGAGGCCGCCGAGCTCCCTGCCGGTGAGGCCGCCGAGCTCCCCAGCGAGCCGACGCAGCCCGCAGCGCGGGAGCTCCGCGATGAGCCTGTCCAGGCTGGCATGGTGGAGGCGGAGGCGGAGGTCGCGCTCGGGATCGACGCGGCATCTCTCGAGCAGGACCTGGAAGCCCTCACGCCGGACGAACCGTCGCCGCCGTCGGCAGAGATTCTGGCCGACCTGGCGGCGGAGGAGCTCGCCGAAGAGCTGGCCGAGGAGCTGGAGGGTTACGATCCCGAGGCGGACCTACCGGTGCCCGGGCCGAAGACCGAGCCTCCACCGCCCGGGGCGGAGGGGTCTGTGATCATCCGCGGGACGCTCCGCGTGGACTCCTCCGTGCCGCTGCCGGCCGAGGGAGAGGCACCTGTCGAGGAGGTGCCCCTGCCGTCGACCGGTGAGTTGGCGGGCGAGCCGACGATGCCCGGGGTCTCCCTCGACGAATTGGAAGAGTCCGCTTCGGGCGCCCAAGCGGAGGCCGGCGAGGCCGCCGAGCATCCGGAGCTCGAGCTCGAGGAGATCGAGGAGGACGGCGTCGAGGAGCCTCTTTCGACGGAGCTCGACCTCGACGACGTCGAGCTCGAGGCGAGCGTGAAGCCGCCGCCCCCAGCACCCCCAGCGGCGGCCAAGCCTCCAGCGGCGGCCAAGCCCCCAGCGGCGGCCAAGCCCCCAGCGGCCACCAGGCCACCCGCTCCGTCGAAGCCTCCGCCTCGGCCGGAGTCTCCGGCGACCGAGGGCGCGCCGCCCCCA
>JALVDI010000487.1 GCA_027009115.1 Polyangiaceae bacterium
CGGGATGTCCGCCTGGACCTGTCCTACCTCAAGGTCACCGAGCCGAGCGACACCACGCTGCGGATGGTGCGCGGGCTGGGCGAGCCGATCCGCGCCGTGCTGTTCTACGCCGAGGGAAACGAGGTGGCCGAGCGGGTCCGGCCCTTCTTCGAGCGGCTGGGCCAGGAAAACCCGCGGTTCACGGTCGAACGGAGGGACCACGCCCTCGCCCCGGCCTTCGTCGCTCGCCACCGCATCGAGGGCAACGGTTGGGTCGCTCTCGTCCGAGGGAGCGGGGACGAAGAGCAGGTTGAGAAGCTCCAGATAGGCAACGAGCTCGCGTCGTCGCGCTCGGCGCTGCGAAACCTCGACGGACGCTTTCAGGAAGCACTGTCGCGCCTGGTCCAGCCCCGTCGAGAGCTCTACCTGACCGTGGGGCACGACGAGCGCAAGATGAGCGGCGAGGAGCCGGCGCCCGAACGCCTGGACTTCTTCGTCCGCCAGCTACGGCGCAGCAACATCCTGCCGCGGGAGCTCGGGGTCGCCAGCGGCCTGGCTGAGGTGAGCCCGGATCGCGCGCCGCTCGTGACCCTCGCGGGTCCTCGCCGCCCTTTCGCGCCCGAGGAGATGCAAGCGCTGGCAACCTACGTGCGCCGGGGCGGACGGCTGCTGATCTTCGTCGATCACGACGCCGAGGGCGGCCTCGATCCGCTCTTGGCGGACCTCGGGCTGCGCTTGCTCCCGGGCACCCTCGCCAGCGAGCGGCACCACGTCCCGCGAACCCACGACGCAACCGATCGGCGCCGCATTTACACGACGCGCCTGTCCGACCACCCGACGGTGCGAAGCGCGAAGGCGCAGCTCGGCCGTAGCGCCGTGGTCTTCTCGAGCGCCGCAGCCCTCGAACCCGTTGAGCCGGCGCCGGCGGGGACGCGTGTCGTTTTCCCCCTCCGCGCCGAAGCCGACACGTGGCGGGACCTGGACGGCGACCTCGTGCACGACGACGACGAGGAAGAAGGCGCGCTGCGGCTGCTGGCCGCCGTGACGGTCCACAACCCCGAAGGCGTCCAAGGGCGCGCCGTCGTCATCGGCGAGAGCGTGTTCGCAGGCAACGAGCTGGCGCAGTACCGGGGCAATTTCCGGGTGCTCGGGGACAGCTTGCAGTGGTTGCTGAGCGACCGGGGCGAGGAAGGTCGAGTCGTCGTCGGGGAGACGAGCAGCGAAGAAGACCAACCGATGGAGTACGACCGGGATGAGGACGCCCTCGTCTTCTATGGCACGAGCTTCGGCGTGCCGCTGCCGCTCTTGCTGGTTGGGGTGCTGCTCGCGGATCGGCGACGCCGCCAGCGCCGCACCGGCGATGCTCAGTGCGAGCCGCGGAGGCCCGCATGAGTGGCTGGCGCGCGTTGCGCACGCAGGCCTTGGTCGCAGTCGCGGGGCTTGGGACCGCTCTGTGGGCGAGCCGTGAGCCGTCACCGGAGCGCGATCAAGGGGCGATCCTCGTCGACTGCGCGCTCCGCGCCGTCGCGCTGCACACCGCCGAGCAGGACGTGACCGTCGAGCGCGACGACGACGGGATCCGCATCGAGGTCGTGCGACGAGCGCGCGGCGAGACCGTCGTGCGGCGTTTCCGCGGCGGAGAGCGAGCCGAAGACTTCCTCGACGACCTCGAACCCCTCCGAGCGCGTCGCTCGCTGGGCGAGCTCGATGGGGAAGCTTTGGCGGAGGTCGGCCTGGACCCCAGCTCGCGGAGCGCGCACCCTACCCGCTGGACCTTGCGCTGTGCCGACGCGGTCCATTCCTTCGACGTCGGAGGTGCGGCCTACGGCTCCGGCGACCGCTACGTCCGGTCCGTCGAGGGGGGGCCGGTGGTTCTCGTTGCCGCCGGCTACCTTCGCTCCCTCGAGACCGCCGAGCTCCAACTACGGGAGCGGCGCCTCCACCGCTTCGGGCCGCAGGAGGTCGCGGCCGCGCGGATCGACGCGCCGATCGAGCTCGAGCTCCAGCAGCGCGGGCGCCGCTCGCCGACCCCTGCCTGGGTCGACGCCCGCGATCCAAGGGCTCGCCGCCGGGACCTCGACCGGCTCATGCGTGCGGTCTTTCAGCTCTCGGCGAGCGGGGAGGAGGCGATCCCCCCGCCGGACGCGACGCCTGTGCTCTCCCTTTCGCTGCGCTCCTCCGACGACGAAGAGCTCGGTCGCCTGGAGCTGCGGATGTGGGGC
>JALVDI010000488.1 GCA_027009115.1 Polyangiaceae bacterium
TGCCCTCGTCGGCCTCGGGGCCCTCCTCGCCTTGCGAAACGTCGTGATTCAGGGACGCTTGTGGGCCTTCGCGCTCTACCTGGTGCCGGTCGGTCTCGGGTTGCTGGCCTGGGACCTGTGGAGAGGATGATGGCGACGTACGCGGTGATCATGGCGGGCGGTTCGGGCACACGGTTCTGGCCCGCGTCAAGACGACTTCGACCCAAGCAGCTGCTCCCGCTGGCCCCCGGCGACGAACGCTCCCTGCTGCGTGCAACCGTGGAGCGCATCGCCCCCCTCGTTCCCGCCGAGCGGGTGGCTGTGGTGACGTCCGCAGAGCTCGGCGAGGCGACGGCACGGGAACTCCCCGAGGTGCCGCAGGAGAACCTGCTGACTGAACCGCTCGGCCGCAACACCGCGCCGTGCGTAGGTTGGGCCGCCTCGGTGATCGGGCGCCGGGACCCGGACGCCGTGCTCATGGTGCTCCCCGCCGACCACCACATCGCCGACGAAGCCCGCTTCCTCGAGGTCCTGCGCCGAGGCATCGAGGCCGCGGAGGACGGAGCGATCGTAACCGTGGGCATCGAGCCGACCCGGCCCGAGACCGGCTACGGCTACCTCGAGAAGGGCGCGCCTGTCCGGGAGGGCGTGCACCTCGCGCGGCGTTTCGTCGAGAAGCCCAACCGCCAGCGCGCCGAGCAGTTCCTCGCCTCGGGCCAGTTCCTGTGGAACAGCGGCATGTTCTTCTTCCGCGCGAGCGTCATCCTCGAAGCGATCGCGGAGCACCTGCCGAGCCTCGCCGAGGGCCTGGCGCGGCTGGACGAGGCCGCGGCGCGGGGACGAGAAACCGAGGAGCTCGCGCGGACCTACCCGACGCTCCCAAGCGTCAGCATCGACCATGGTGTGATGGAAAAGGTCGACGAGGTGTGGGTCGTCCCCGGCAGCTTCGGCTGGTCCGATCTGGGCAGCTGGACGACGGCGTGGGAGCTTGCCGGGCACGACGAGGACGGCAACGCCGTCACCCCCGAGACGCTCCTCGAAGACGCCCGGGGCAACTACGTCTCGGCTCCCAAGGGGAAGCTGGTCGCGCTCGTGGGCGTGGACGACCTCGTGGTCGTCGACACCGAGGACGCGCTGCTGGTCGTCCCGCGCGAACGGGCGCAGGACGTCCGGGCGATCGTGGCCAGGCTGCGCGAACGAGGCGACGAGCGACGCTGAACCGACGGCGAGGAACGACATGAACCCGCACATCTTCCGCGAATACGACATCCGAGGAGTGGCCGACCGGGATCTGAGCGACGAGCTGGCGCGCGCCCTCGGTCGCGCCCTCGGAACGTTTCAACGCCGCCAGGGCCACGTGAAGCTGGCGCTCGGCCGCGACTGCCGGCTGAGCTCCGAGCGCCTCCACGACGAGCTGCTCCGGGGCCTGCTCGAAACCGGCGCGCACGTCGTCGACATCGGCGTGGTGCCGACCCCCCTCCTCTATTTCGCCGTGCATCACCTGGATCTGCAGGGAGGCGTCGAGATCACCGGGAGCCACAACCCACCGGAAGACAACGGCTTCAAGATGATGAAAGGGAAAGGCTCCCTCTTCGGCGCGGACATCCGCGAGCTGCGGCGCATCATCGAGGACGCCGACTACGATCTGCCGGGGGGCGGCGAGGTCGAGCAGCGCGACGTGCTGCCCGCCTACCGAGGCTTCTTCCGGGGAAACCTCCGCCTGGCCCGGCGCAACCTGCGCTTCGCCATCGACGCGGGGAACGGCGCAGCCGGCCCGGCGGCCCTCGCGGTCTTGCGCGACCTCGGGCTCGACCCTCTCCCCCTGCTGTGCGAGATGGACGGGACCTTCCCCGTCCACCACCCCGATCCGACCGAACCGGAGAGCCTCGAGCTCTTGCGCGAAAAGGTGCGGTCGGAAAACCTCGACCTGGGCATCGCCTTCGATGGGGACGGCGACCGGATCGGCGTCGTCGACGCGCGCGGCGACATCCTCTGGGGCGACAAGCTCCTGACGCTCCTGGCGCGCCGCCTGCTTCGAGACCGGCCAGGAGCCGCCATCCTCGGCGAAGTCAAATGCAGCCAGACGCTCTACGACGACATCGCCGCCCACGGGGGGCGCCCGATCCTCTGGAAGACGGGCCACTCGCTCATCAAGACCAAGATGAAGGAAGAAGGCGCGCTCCTCGCCGGTGAGATGAGT
>JALVDI010000489.1 GCA_027009115.1 Polyangiaceae bacterium
AGGCCGGCCGTGTCGGACAGGTCGCCGTTGTAGTCCATGATCGAGCCGGTCATGTAGTTGCCGATCCCCCGGCGAAGCCGCTCGTTGCGCACGCGCCGGAGCTCCTGCTTGTAGGCTTCCACTTCGGTGGTGCCCACGAAGCCGTCACCGTTGCCCCCGTTGGAGGGATCGTCGAAGTCCGCGATGCGCGGCAGCGCCAACCCCTCGTTCAGCACGAGGTTGTAGTAGCCGTCGGCGTAGTTGTTCCGGTCGTAGCTACCACCGAAGTTGTGGCGAAGACCGACGGAGTGACCGACCTCGTGGTACATCACGTTCCGCAGATACATCTGCTGGATTCGAATGGCCGCCTCCCCACCGGGGCGCCCGCGGAAGGCCTCGGCCCAGTACTCCCAGACGCGGTTGCGGAGGAAGTCTCGCGGATCGGTGAGGTGCATGTAGTCGAAGTTCAGCTTCGCCGCGTGGAAGGCGAGCTGCTCTTCCTGCTGGATGTTCCGCATGAAGTTCTGGTTACGGAACGGCGAGATCTGATCGAGGGTCGCGTCCTGCGTGACGCTCGCCTCGGGTTCGACCTCGGTGGCGGCGAAGCGGTTCTGAGCGAAATGCGCCTGGAGCGCCTGCGGCCCCAGCGCCTCCATCAGCTGCGCCTCGATGGGGGTGCCGGCGAGGTTGCGCATCCGGTCGCTCATGATGTTGCCGCGCGCACCTTCGCCATGGAGCGTCTCGATCTTCGGCAGCGCCCGGTTGATCGTCTCGAGGAAGGCTCCGCGCAGATCGACGGGGATGGCTGGCCGGCCCTCACCGCCAGAGCCCGTTCCATCCGCGCCGGTCGGCGCGATGGCGACGGGCAGCTCGGTGCGGCCCGCGCGGGCAAAGTACGCGCGCATCGAGTCGCCGGCGACCCAACGGTCCGCCGCGCCCTCCTCGCCAGGCGCGCAGCCGGCTTCGGAGGCGCAGCGCATGACGGGGAACCACTCGTTGGCGACCATCGAAAGGTTCTCGGTAATGGCCGCCGAGTAGTTCGCGTCGGCGGTAATGAGCTCGCCACTCGTCGGGTCTGCCAGCAGCTCCGAAACACCGCCGAAGGCCGTCCCGACCTGATCGATGTAGTTGAAGAACTGGTAGCGGATGTCGCCCTGCTGCTCGTAGTCGACCACGTTGCCGTCGCCGTCCACGACCTCCGAGCAGGCCTGGCCGGGCTCGGTGCGCCACCAGTCGCAGGTGTTCGGCTTCAGGCGGAAGATGCACTCTTCGCCGACCATCTCGTAGCGGTACGCGCTCGGGATGGTCCACTCGTCGTAGCTGGTCGGTCGAGCGGGCTCGGAGAAACCGTCCTGGTTGGTGACGTAGCAGTCGATCGGATCTTCGACACCCATGGCCGCCCACTCCGAGGGGCTGACGAAGGGGTCGTACTCTCCACGGCAGGTGCCGTCCCCAAGGTCGTCCGCCGAGCCGCAGAAGCAGTGCCGGGTCGGGTCATCGTCCTGACAGGTGACGGTCACGGCAGCGTAGTCGGGGACGGTGCGGTTCTGGACCGCACGCCAGCCGTTGACGAAAACCGCGTTCCAGCCGGCCATCACCTCGAAAGCAGGTGCGACGAGGAAGGCCGGGTAACCGTCGTTCAGGTGGAAGGTGACGGGGCGAAGCTCGCGCTCGGCCATGGGCACGGTGCAACGACCGGCCTGCCGATCGCACTCGGAGCCCCGCACACCGGGCGTGTCGGCGTAGCGACCGTTGCACTGCCAATCGGCCACGCAGGTGCGCTCGTCGAGGGCGTTGCGGAAGAAGTTGTGCCGCGGTCGCAGGAAAGTCAGGAAGTCGGTCTCGCCATAGTCCGAGGTCAGGCCGCCAACGCAGATGTTCTGGTCGAGGTCGCAAGCGTGACCACCACAGTCCGCGTCGGAGGTGCAGTGAATGGCCTGGGTCTCGACCCCGCGACCGCCTCGCAGGTAGGTCCGCTGGTAGGTGCGGAAGAGGCCGAAGCGATCAAAGTCGTCGTGGGGCTGAATGGCCGAGGCGTAGTTGTGGTTGGGCGGGACCCGTAGGAACGCGGTCCGCACAGGCACCGTGATGGTGGAGCAGAAGTTGCCGCCACCCCGCAGCAGGCAGTTGCCGCCGGGCGAGAAGGCCATCATCGACACGAAGGACATGTAGTGGATGGTGTCCTGCATCTCGGCGGGCCACTCGTCGGCGAAACGGTAGTCCGGGTCGTCGCCGACACGCACGAACTGCGGCGCCCATTCCGGCGGGAACTCGCCGTGGGAGGCGCGGTCGTCGATCTGGAACTGGACGGGCTCGTGACGCCATCCCTGGCCGACCAGCCCGGTAACGTTGATGTAGTCCGAGAACCAGGCGAAGGAGTTCGCGTGGTTATGAGACCAGTCGACCCGCATGTAGTCCCGCTCGTACCAGCGGCGGTCCGTGGTGTTCTCCACGATGACGTTCGTCGTCTCGCCGGTCACGGCGTTGTAATCGCGCCGGATGTCGACGTGGGCTTCGATCTCGAAGGCCGCGAGCGGCTGGCCGCGGAAGTCCTCGTCCCGCCCGTCGTCGTTGCCGCCGTCGATGAGCTCGTAGGCGCGGTAGGCATAGATGAAGTCCTGGTCGATGACCCAGCGGATGCGTGCGATCGTCGCCGACCTGCCCCCATCGACGCCGAGGTCGGCAAAGGAGCTGCCGCCGCTGTACATGTAGAGGTTGGCCGCCGAACCGTAGGCGGTGGTGTCCCCGTCGACGTCGATCGCCGTCTGCAGGGCCCACCACTCGCCCTCGAAGATGCTCTTGTCCACCAGGTTCACCTGGACCCGGTTCACATCGGGCTGGCCGGTGTTGCAGGCGGTGAGCGCCAGAGCCGTGAAAAGAGTGACTGCGAAACGCATGTTGCGGACCTTGAAAAAGCGGTTGGGGGAGGCGTGTGGCTGGGTGTTCATCGTCATCCCCATCAGAAGCGCAGGTAGCTCCGAACCCCGAACTGGTTCTCGAGCTGGATGAGCTGGAAGAAGAAGGACTCGCGAGAACGCCGGTGGTTGTCGAGCCGGGTGATCTCGTTGTCGAGCCGGGTGGTGCTCGTGGGCAGCCCGTAACCGATGTCGGCGAGGCGGGCCTGCTCCTGAGCGCTCAGGTTCGAGGGAGAAAGAGGCGTGCCGCCGAAGTCACCGCGGTACTTCTGGAGGACGTCGAGGAGGAACTGGGTCTCCTCGGCGTCGCGGACCATCTCGAAGCCGATGGACTGCTGGTTGGGCACGCCGGCCCCCGGCTCGACCTTCCAGGCGACGAAGGTCTTGCCGTAGCGCTCGGAGAAGTACTCGATGTAGTCGGCGTCATCGATGGAGTTGACCCCAGGCTCGTAGCGAACATCGCTGGCGCTCGGCTCGAAGCACGTCGCGTTGCCCTTGATGCAGACGAAGAGCTGGTTCTGGAAGGTCGTGTCGAAGAAGACCGGGAAGTCCGAGAGCGCGAAAACGCTCGCGAGGAACTGCAGCGTGATGTTGGCGCCCGTGTCGACCACCGGCAGCGACGCGAACTCGTCGAGGGGGTTCGCGCGGCAGGTCGCCGCCGTCGAGCAGTCGCCACGATAGAAGTCCATGTAAATCAGGCGCGGCTCGTCGCAGCGCGGGAAGCTGCTGCCGGGCGCACACTCGACGCGGGGCGCGATGGCCTCGGGCTGGTTGAGGATCATCCCCTGGAAGATCTGCTGCATCTCGACCGGGAAGAGGTCGTAGAAGTTGGTCCAGAAGGGGACGTCCCGCGCGTAGCTCGTGGTGAAGCCACGCTGGGTCAGCATCTGCATCGTGAACCACTTCTCGTAGAAGGAGCCGATGAGCTCGATGCGCTGGATGCCCGTCAGACCGGACTGGTACTCCGAGAACGGGTAGCGGGCCATGCCGAGGGGCAGGCTGAGCTGCGCGCCAGGGGAGTGGGCGTCCGAGTTCGCACGCTCGTAGCGCTCCCAGCCGTCATCCCAGCGGTAGGCTCCCAGACCGGGCTGGGCGAGGATGCGGGCGTAGAAGTTGAGGGTGTCGGCGGCAGCCAGGAAGTGGTCGTCGAAGCCGAAGGGACCGCGCTGCGTCGCGTAGCTCGGATCGGACGAGTAGCGGTAGAGCAAGTCCTGGAACATCGACTGGAGGATGTTGAACTGGCGGCCGATCAGGCGGTTGAAGAGATAACCACCGAGGCTGAAGTTCCGACGATAGCGGCGGAAGTTCGTGAAGATGTACTGCCGGTCGTACTGCTCGGCGACGTTCCGCACGATCTCGCGGTAGCTGTCGCCCTCGTCGAAGCGGTGGCACTCGGCGTCCGTCCCGACGCGATCGTCGGTGCAGAACTTGTAGTCGACGGGCAGCCAGCGGTCCTGCGTCTCCGCCAGGGCGTGCGCGTCCTGTCGGAAGTTGGAGCAGATGTTCGGGAAGCCGGCGCCGTTCGGGTGGGGCGCACAGGTTTGGGTCAGACCCGAGTCCATGTTCCCCGGGAGCAGCTCACCGGCGCGGGCGCCCGAAGTGCTGAAGGGGCAGTCGGCGTCAACCTCGCAGACCTCGCCGCCGTGGTAGTACTTGACCCACACGCGAGGCGTGTTGACCGGGTTGATGTCCTCGACGGCGAGACCCGCCGAGTTGTCGTAGAGCTCGATGAGATCGGCGTAGGCGAGGTTGATCGCCATGTCGTCGTAGCGGCCCGTGCCGGTCGCGGTCCGCTCGTACCACTGGGCCGTGTACTCCATGATCGAGGAGTCCATCCAGCGGTCGATGCCGGCGAGCTCGCGACGCTCCTTGGCCGCGTGGTAGGCGTCCTCCCAGGCCTTGACCTCATCGGGGTTGAGCCCGCGGGTGCCGTCCGTGTCGAAGTCGGCCGGATCGGGCAAGGGAATCGCCTCGGCGATGTAGTAGTAGTTGTCGTCGTAGTTCCGGCTGTCGGCGCTGGCCTTGAAGCTGTGCCGCAGGCCCAGGCAGTGCCCCATCTCGTGGAGCTCGGTCTGGTACATCAGCATCTGGTTGAGCTCGATCTCGAGGCGCGCGCGAGGCCAGTCGGCGTGCCGCTGGACGAACTCCAAGACCGAGTTGTCGGTGAACTCGTTGGGCATCAGCACGCTCGACTCGCCGATGCGGCGCTCGACCTCGTTCTGGTACTGGAGGCGCTCGAAGGCCCCGACCCGGAAGGGCGAGACGCGGTCGAGGATGTTGTCGTTGATGTCCGACGGGCCCATCCCCTCCGGGAGGCGGTCGATGCCGGCCATCGCGAGCGTGTCGAGGTTCTCCATGACACGGCGCTCGATGTCGGTGCCGGCGAGGGAGCGGAGCCGGTCGCTGAAGATGCCGGCACGGCCCTCGGGACCTCGGAGCTGCTCGGCGCGCTGCATGAAGGCCTCCATGCGGCGGACGAGCTCCGAACGATCCACAGCGTCGATGCTGCGCGGCCGCGGCACGAACTCCTCTCGCGGCGTGTGAGCGGGCTGGACGTTGTCGAGGTTCTCGACGAAGTCGCGGACGTCCTCGCCGATGATGAAGTCCTCCTCGCGGATGGTGCCGTTGACGATGTCGTAGGTCTGCAACGCGAAGGTGCGGTAGCCGTCGAGGGCGGGGCCGCCGATGTTCGAGTCACCGGCGATGATCTCGCCGGTGATCGGATCGGTGCGCATCGTGGCGACGCCGAGGAATCCGGTGCCGGGCTGGTCGACGTAGCTCATGAACTTGAAGCGGAGATCGCCGCGCTCCTGGCAGTCGAGCCCCTCCTTGGTGCCGCCGTTGGCCGCGATCGTGGCACGGTTGCAGGTGTTGTTGCGGAGGATGACCGCGCACTCGGAACCGACCATTTCGGCCTCGTACCAACCGTAGAAGTGCTCGTCGGCGAGGTCCGGGCGGTTCATGTCGGGGCGCGCGCCGTCGGGAACGGAGACGTGGCAGTCGTAGGGGTTCGTCACGCCGCGGGCCATGGCCTCTTCGGGGGTCTCGAAGGGGTCGTACTGACCGGCGCAGGTCGGGTTGAGGATGTCCCCGGTGTCGGGATCCGTCGCGCAGTAGCAGTAGCCCTCCGGGTCCTCGGTCTGACAGTCGACGGGCGGATACACCGCCGCCGGCTGACCGCGGAGGTTGCGGATCATCCGCATGTAGACCTCGTTCCAGCGGCTGGTGAGATCGAAGGCGGGCTCGACGAGATGCGCGGGCATCTCGCTGGTCATGTACCAGATGATCTCGCGGACGCGGCGGTCGGTGTAGGGCACCGGGTTGCCGGCCTCGTCGACCCAATCACGCCAGATGTTCTGGCGGTTGGCATTGTAATTGAGGAAATCGGTGCTGCCCCAGCCGGGATCGCCCGCCCCTGTGCTGCGGTCGAAGGTGCGCCGCTCGTTGCGGAAGTAACCAGCGATGTCGTGGCGGCTGTCGACCCAGTTGACGGGCTCGTACTGCCGGGTGTCCGAGACCTTCAGGAAGGCGTTGCGGATGTAGATGGCGGTCGTGGTGCAGGTGGGAGCATCGGCGTAGACCGAGACACACCAGTTGACCGGCCGGCCGGTGAAGGGATCGGGGATGTTGCCAGGGCTCAGGAGCTCCTGGGTCACGAAGGAGAAGTGGTAGAGATCGCCGACCTCGTAGTCCTCGGCGAAGTCCCGCTCCTCACGGGTGCAGGCCTCGCTGGTGTCGTCCAGGCCCTGGCACTGCATGAAGTCGTAGGTCGGGCGCCAGCTCGAGGGGAAGTCGCTCTGCCCCTGGATATAGAGGTCGGAGGGCTCGCGGTTGTAGAAGCCAATGACCTCGTAGAGGTTGGCGATCTGGCCGTAGTAGGCCGGGAGGTGGTTCTTGGACCAATCGACGCGCATGTACTGGCGCTCGTACCAGCGGCGGTCGGTGGTGTTCTCGACGAGGACGTTCTGCTCTTCGCCGGTGGTCGTGCTGTAGGTGCGCCGGATGTCGAAGTGGCTCTCGATGGCGAAGGCCGCCACCGGATGCGTCACTTCGCCATCGCCCTCACCGGCGGGGTTGATCCCCTCGATGATCTCGTAGTCGCGGTAGGCGTAGAGGAAGTCCTCGTCGATCACCCATCGGATGCGCGGCATCGAGGTGTTGAAAACGGTGGGGTCGATGAAGTCCGAGGCGGCGTCGCCCGGGTAGGTGCCCACCCCAGCGGCCTCGTAGTCCACGTCGATGACGACGCGGGAGTAATACCAGGAGCCGGTGAAGAGAGTCTTGTCGACGACGTTGACGCCGACCCGGTTCACGGCGGGCTCCTGCTCACAGGCGCCCAGGAAGGCGGAGAGAGCAATCAAGGAAATGAACGAGCGCTTCATCCTGTTGAGGCCTCCGGGGGCTTCGAACCCCCTCATCACGACCGCATCGGTTCGGGATGCGTTGAAAAGGTGCGGGAACACGGGTGCCGTGCGTCAGAAGATGCACGGGCGAAGGCGGCTGCATACCCGCCGTGGGTGAGAATCGCAACCCGCGTGCCAGCCCCCCTGAAAGGGCCGAACGCTGCGCTTCTCGGGGCGATCGGGACGCGGCACGGTCGGCGACGGGCTGGCCCGGCAGCGCGTCAAGCTGGCGCAGCAGCCGCGCGACGACGAATTCCACTGAGATATCAGATGGATAGGCGGCGTCAGGGTTGTAACGGGCGAGGGCAGGGGCGGACGGGGAGAGGCCGTGGATGGAGGTTTCAGGCCACGGTATGGCGAGCGGCGGGCGCGCGGCGCTTCGGTCGTGCGGACGCTCACGTTGGTCGCGCACCCGGAGCCTCCGGCGATCGAGGAGCGGTCTCGGATCAAGAGCGTGGCGCATCCGACGGCGAGCGGAGTCGACCTCGAGGCGGCGGCACGTGTTGGGGCACAGAACGATCCGCTTCGCCAACGAGCGGGCCGGGGACGTGGCCACAATCGCGCGGGTCGCCGATACGGTCCGCACGCTTACCGCTCAACGGCGGCGGCCGAGGCCTCGACGCGCCCTCGCGTTGTTCGGGTCCGCCTCGAGGGCGCGGCGGTAGTAGCGGCGAGCCCGTGAGCGGTTGCCCGAGGCTGCCAGAGCGTCGGCGAGAAGCACCATATAGGCGGCTCGC
The DNA here is from genome assembly GCA_027009115.1 of Polyangiaceae bacterium. Lineage (GTDB taxonomy): Bacteria > Myxococcota_A > Polyangia > Polyangiales > Houyiibacteriaceae > JALVDI01. The sequence goes on from JALVDI010000489.1 coordinate 8,035, forward strand.
CGGGGACGCCTCGCGAGGGCCCGCTCCGCCCATGCGACGGCGCCGGCGGCGTCACCCTTCGCGAGCAGGAGCCGTGAGCGCGCCGCCAGAACGTGGTGGTCGCTGGGGGCGACGCGTGCGGCTTGCTCCAACAGCTCTTCGGCGCGGGCCTGCTCACCTGCACCGAGGGCGTCGCCGGCCTCCTGGACTAGTTGCTCGGCTCGCCGACGGCGCTGGCGTGGGCTGAGTCGGGCCAGTTCGGCCTCCTCCTCTTGGGCGACGGCCTCCCCCTCGGCCCCCTCGGCCCCCTCGGCCTCCTCGGCCTCGGCCTCCTCGGCGACGGCCCCCTCCTCGGCGACGGCCCCCTCCTCGGCGACGGCCCGCTCCTCGGCGACGGCCCCCTCCTCGGCGACGGCCCCCTCCTCGGCGACGGTGACTCCGGCGGACACCGCTGCGCCAGCTCCCGCCCCAGGGAGCTCCGATGTCGTGTCCTCCGGCAGCTCGGCTTGCTCGGGCCCCCTCTGCGCCGTCCCCGCCGAGCTCTCGACCGAGGCTGC